>URDI01000089.1:0-2532 GCA_900546475.1 uncultured Collinsella sp. | reverse complement strand
TGCTCCGCGTGAGATTTACCAAGATCACGAATAAATTTGTGCATAGACCGACGATGCGCCTGCATCGTCGGTCTTTTGCTATCTGGGCATTAGGCGATAAACGGTTCATTTGTCGACGTTTGCCTGAATAAATGGACATTATTGCGCAAGGTTTTGGTCAGCTTTTGGTTTGACCGCGAAAACCGGTTTTGGGGCGTGGCTGTTGCGGAGCTCCTTTCCTGACACGATGGTGTTGGGAGGTTTTGCTATGGCGCAGCGCGAACAACATGAACGAGTCAAAAAGATGGACCGCTGGGCGGGCAAACTGCTCGGTCATAAGGCAGTGGTGATGGCGATACTGGTCGTCATTGCGATGGCGAGTGGGCTGGCGATGGCGAACCTTGGCGGCGGTGCCGGCGGTGTGTCGTTTGAGCGCACTGATGGTTCGGGCACGTTAGTGGAGCCGGGATCCGGCGATGCTTCGAGCGGAAAGACATCCGAAGGCTCTTCGCCTAAGGCGTCTGCCGCGGCAGAGGTCTATGTCGATGTTGATGGCGCCGTGGTGTCACCCGGTGTATATCGCCTCAAAGACGGGGCGCGGGTGGCTCAGGCGATTGATGCCGCCGGCGGGCTGGCGCCCGAAGCAGACGTTACGGGGCTTAATCGTGCATCCAAGGTCACTGATGGACAAAAAATTCACGTTCCAACGGTAGGGGAGCAGCAGGCGTCCATTGCGGAAGCCGGTGTTGATGGTGGGACTTCCGCATCGTCGGGCGTTAGTGGCGCAACAGGCCTAGTAAACATCAATACGGCAAGCGCAGAAGAGCTGCAGACGCTTTCGGGCATCGGCCCCTCCATGGCCCAGTCGATTATCGATGAGCGGACAAAGAACGGTGCTTTCGCCTCGGTTGACGATCTGATGCGTGTGTCGGGAATCGGCGAGAAGAAGCTTGCCAAAATCAAAGATTGCATCTGCGTATGAGCGCGACCGAGCGCGAGCACGTGATGCCTCCGCGACCCCTGATTCCGTGGACGATGGCCCTGTGTGCCGGCATGTGCGTGAGCTGCGCCTTGGTGCTCAGCATAGCCGCTGATGCGCTGCTGAGGGAGCGGGCGACGGCGGTCGGGCCGCTATGGGCCATTCCCGTTGCGGCAGCGGTTTTCGTTGTGCTGGCTCACTCTTGTGCGCGGCTTGCCCCTTTGAAGCGGTGGCTGTATGCCGCGTCCGCCGGTCTCGTGGCGGGAGCGGTCGTCTCGGCGTGGTGGGCTGTGGGTGTGCTCAGCGCCTCGAAGGCGCTCGACGGTCGAGCGGCAAGCGGCCTCGAGTTTGTCGTGCAGGGTGATCCATCCATAAACGACGACGTGTATTCCTATACCTGCGAGGCACGCGCGGACGGTAAGAACTTGGCAACGGTTCGCCTATCGTGTGATCGTGAGCTCAAGGTCGGGGCGCACGTGCGTGTTATCGGTCGCGTTTCGCGTTTTGAGAACGATGCATATGGACGATCGCGCGTGCTCCGAGGCGAGGTGCGTAAGGTTAAAGCCGTTCGGATTGTGTCGGTCGATGAGGGTTCTCCGGGGCCGCTGCTTCGGCTGCGAAATGGGCTGCTTGCGTCCATCGCGCCTGCGACCGACCCGGCGCGTGCGCTCATAGCCGGTGTCGTCTGCGGTCGTTCGGCCGAGCTGCGCGCCCAGCCGGCGGGCGACTGGTTTTCTGTGACGGGAACGGCACATCTTATCGCCGTCTCGGGCAGCCATTTGGCTATCGTGGGGTTTGTAATCGAGGGCGTATTGCAAAAGACTCGGTGCTCACGTGGTCTTCAGCGGGCGATATTGGCGATAACGCTTGTGGGCTACGCTGCATTTACGGGCGCGTCTCCCTCGGCCGTGCGCGCGTGCTGCATGGTGTTCGTGACGCTTGTCGTAAACGACGCGGGGCGTCGTCGGCACGGCCTTTCGGCACTCTTCGTAACCATGTCCATCTTTGTGCTACTGCGGCCGACGGTGCTGTTCGAGATGGGCTTTCAGCTATCATGTGCCAGCGTCTTAGCCATTCTGTGCTTTTGCTCTTATGCGACCTACGCTTTGGGTGAGCTGGGCTTGCCATCGGGCGTTGCCGGCATGCTTTCCGTCACGCTGTGCTCGCAACTGGCGACACTTCCCATTACCGTTCCTGCCTTCGGTACGTTCTCGCTCATTGCTCCGCTGGCAAATGCTGTCCTCGGTCCGGTGGTGAGCGTACTGCTCGCTGTGTCGATCGTGTTGGTTCCCTTTTCGTTCGTGGCACCGTTGCGGACTTGGGCGCTCGTTGTGCCCATGATTGCCGCCCGTTGCGCGCTGTTCTTCGAGCAGCTGTTTGCCGCCGTGCCGGGTGCATTCGTGAATGTGCCGCCCGATAGCATGTGGATTTACTTAGTGCCGTGTTTTCTGGTGGTTCTGCTGGTCTGGTGGCCGCGTCCCCGTGTACGTCCTATGGCGGTGGGGCTTGCATGCCTGGTGCTTTTGGCTGCGATTCCGTACGTCTACTGGGATCGATTCGCTCCGCCTTCGGTG
>URDI01000088.1:0-2557 GCA_900546475.1 uncultured Collinsella sp. | reverse complement strand
TCTGAGACACGTCAACAGGGTTATAGCGCTCCAGATTCTCGTTCATCACATTGGCAATCGACATACCGCAGGTCACCGAGGTAATGGCCAAAAACAGAATCATCGCGATGACGCCCATCGAAAAGCACACCGTGTTGACCTTGGCCGAAAGCTGGCGCACGGTAAACATGTTGAGGCCGCGCCAATACACGCCGCGCAGGCTCTGCAGCAGCTTGATGAGCATGCCCGAGAGTCCCCAGAACAGGGCAAAAGTGCCCACTGTAACCATAGCGGTCGTAATGCCAAACTGACTCATGGCCTCTTGCAGCTTGCTGTCCGTCGCGGTTAGCGGAAACCCATCACGTAGCAGACGGTAATAGGCCGCGCCCACAAGCACCACGCCCACGGCAAAGATGGCAATCGCGATCCAGGGGTTGCGTGTCTTGATGCTCTCGTTGCGACGCTCGGCACCCATGAGCTCAATGAGCTTAGTGCGACGAACGGCGCGCAGGTTCAGCAGTAACGTGAGTACGAACATCACGAGCATGCAGGCAAGGGTCAGGTTGAACGCATGCACCGAGAAGAAGAAGTGAAAATTGGCGATCTGTGTCTTAAAGAGCGAGGCCGTAAAGAATGTCATGAGCTGGGAGAGTCCAACACCCAGCACAATGCCGGCGACAAAGGCCACGACCGAGACGATCACCGTCTCGAGCGCCATGATCGTGGCGACGCGCCCGCGGCCCATGCCGAGCACCTGGTACAGGCCAAACTCCTTTTTGCGGCGTTTCATGATGAAGTTATTGGCATACACCATCAAAAAAGCCATGACGCCGGCCAAAAAGTACGTCAGGTAGCCGAGCATGCTGCCCATAACCTGAGCCAAGCCCTTTTCATCGATTCCGGCGATGTCGACCTGCATCGAGATGGTGTTAAAGGCATAGAAGACCGTGACGCCCAGGGTGAGCGTCAAAAGGTAGACGAGGTAGTCGCGGCCGGCGCGGCGGACGTTGCCCCAAGCGAGTTTACAGAGCATCGGAGCCCTCACCGCCCATCATGGCAACGACCTCCATAATGCGGTCGAAGAACTCTCGGCGGTCGGTGTCGCCGCGGCGCAGCTCGGTGAAGATCTTGCCGTCGCGAATAAACAGTACACGGCTCGTGTAGCTGGCGGCAAAGCTGTCGTGCGTGACCATGAGCACGGTGGCGCGCAGGCGGTGATTGAGGGCCTCCAGGCTCTCGAGCAGCAGACGAGCGCTTTTGGAGTCGAGGGCGCCGGTGGGCTCGTCGGCCATGATCATGGTGGGGTCGGTGACGAGCGCGCGGCAGGCGGCGACGCGCTGCTGCTGGCCGCCGGACATTTGGTAGGGATATTTGTCGAGCACCTGGCTCACGGACAGGCGCGCGGCCACGTCCTGCACGCGGGTCGAGATTTCGGCCGAATTCACACGGGCGATGGTGAGCGGCAGGGCGATGTTCTCGCGTGCCGTGAGCGTATCGAGCAGGTTGGAATCCTGGAAGATAAAGCCCAGCTCCTCGCGGCGGAACTGCGAGAGCTTGGCCTGCTTCATGCGCGTAACGTCCTGCCCGTTGATGCGAATGGTGCCGCTCGTGGCGCTATCGATGGTCGACACGCAGTTGAGCAACGTCGACTTGCCCGAGCCCGAGGCGCCCATGATGCCAACGAATTCGCCGCGGTTGACGGTAAAGCTGACGTCGTTGAGCGCGCGGGTCACATTGCCCAGCGCTCCATATACCTTTTCGAGATGCGCGACCTCCAGTACCGGGGTCGCCATGTGCGTGGTTTGCATACCGAGTCCTTTCTTGCGATTAGCCTACGGCATCTATAGTCGCAAGAAGACGAGTCGGCTACCATCGATATGGCTTACGCTTGCCTTACCGTTGCGTAAGGTAAGCGTAGTCTGCCATGTGTTGATGTTGAGAGAGGGCTCCTGTTGAAGACTGTTCATGTTGCCGCTGGGATCATTCGCAAGGAAGGATCTGACGAGCTGCTTGCCGTGCAGCGCGGCTATGGCGACATGCAGGGACTTTGGGAGTTCCCAGGCGGCAAGCTCATGCGCGGCGAGACGCCCGAGGACGCCGTACGCCGCGAGCTTATGGAGGAGCTGCAGGTAAAAGTCACCAACCTGCGCGATTTCTACACCGTTGAGTATGACTACCCCGATTTTCATCTCTCCATGGAGTGCTACTACTGCTCGCTCGCCGATGAATCCGATGAGCCTCAGAAGCACGACCGCCAACTTGATATCCGCTGGATTCCGCGCACCTCGCTTGCCACGGTGGAATGGATGCCCGCAGACAAGGGGCTCATCGATGCCCTGATTGAGCTGAAGGAAGACCGGCTTGAGTCCAACGGCACTGTCAACGACGCCGAGGCCGCCACGACCGAACACCCCGCTACCAAACCCAAGCGCGCACCTAAACGCCGCAGCAAAAAGCGTCCCAAGCCCGGTCTGCTCGACGGCATCGATACCTCGGACCTCTCCGCTGACGAGCGCGAACTGGTCCGCCGTCGCGCCGCCATCAAAAAGTCCATGAAGGGCAACAAGCGCGCCAACAC
>URDI01000087.1:0-4349 GCA_900546475.1 uncultured Collinsella sp. | reverse complement strand
ATTTCAGGCTTTGGGACTCGGATTGGCCTGCGGGCTCGGCCAAGCGCTCGGCCTCCTGGTCCTTGAGTGCCGCCATGAGTGAGCGGATGCGAATGCGCGCGGCGCCCAGGTTGGACACCTCGTCGATCTTGAGCACGGTGTAGATCTTGCCACTGGCCTCCAGGATCTCCTGCACCTGATCGGTGGTCAGGGCATCGAGGCCGCAGCCGAAGGAATTGAGCTGGATCAGGTCCAGGTCGTTGCGCATGGTCACAAAGCGGGCGACGGCGTACAGGCGGCTGTGGTACATCCACTGGTCGACGACGCGGATCGGGCGCTCGGGCTTTACCAGATGCGCGAGCGAATCCTCGGTAAAGACCGCAAAGCCAAAGCTCGAGATAAGCTCGGGCAGGGCGTGGTTGATCTCGGGGTCGTTATGGTAGGGACGACCGGCGAGCACGATGCCGTGACCGCCGTGGTCCTCGACCCACTTAAGAGCCTCCTCGCCCATGGTCTGGATGTCCTCGTGGAAACGCGCATCGGCCTCAAAGGCGGCGTTGACAGCGGCATCGACCTCGGAGCGCGTGATCTTGGGCCCACGCACGCGACCGCGTCCGGCCTCAGCGTCGGCCACACGGTCGACGGCGAGCACCTGGTACAGACGGCGCTTGAGCTCGGTCTTGTCATGATAGGGCACAAACGGGTACAGGAACTCGATGTTCTGCTCGCGGATCTCGTCGATGTTGAGTGCCAACGCCGTGGGGTAGCTCATGACGATGGGGCAGTTGTAACAGTTGCCGGCGGTCGGGTCCTCTTTGCGCTCCCAGCGCACGCACGGCATCCAAATGAAGTCGACATCGCGGTCGATAAGGTTCATCACATGGCCGTGGCTCATCTTGGCCGGATAGCACACGCTCTCGGACGGCATGGACTCAATGCCCGCCTGGTAGGTCTTCTTACTCGACTGGTCGGACAGCTGCACGCTAAAGCCCAGGCGCGTAAAGAACGCATGCCAGAAGGGGTAGTTCTCGTACATGTTGAGCGCGCGCGGGATACCCACGGTGCCGCGCGGGGCCTCGTCGGGACTCAGCACCTCGCGGTTAAACAGCAGCTCGTTTTTCTTTTTGAAGAGGTTGGGGGCCTCGGTCTTTTGCTTTTTGTGGCCGGCACCCTTCTCACAGCGGTTGCCGGTAATGAAGCGCCTGCCGCCGCCAAAGTCGTTGACGGTAAGCTGGCAGTTGTTGGAGCAGCGGCCGCAGCGGACATGCTTTTGCGTCACGGTGAGGTGCGCGATGTCCTCAGCCGAAAGGATGGCCGAGGCGCCGTCGGCGCCGGCGCGATCGCGGGCGAGCAAGGCCGCACCGTAGGCGCCCATACAGCCGGCGATGTCGGGACGCACGGCATGCACGCCGGTGAGCTGCTCAAACGCGCGCAGCGTGGCATCGGACATAAAGGTGCCGCCCTGGACGATCACCTGGCTGCCGATCTCCTTGGGGTCGCGCAGCTTAATGACCTTGAACAGGGCATTCTTGATGACGGAATAGGACAGGCCGGCCGCGATGTCGCCCACCGTGGCGCCTTCCTTTTGCGCCTGCTTGACGCGCGAGTTCATAAAGACCGTGCAGCGGCTGCCCAGGTCGACCGGGGCCTTGGCGTGGATGGCGGCGTCGGCAAACGCGCGCACGTCCATGTCCATGGAGACGGCGAAGCTCTCGATAAAGCTGCCGCAGCCCGACGAGCAGGCCTCGTTGAGCATGATGTGCTCAATCACGCCGTCCTTGACGCGCAGGCACTTCATGTCCTGGCCGCCAATGTCCAGAATGAACTCGACGCCGGTCAGGAATGCCTTGGCACCGCGCAGGTGCGCGACGGTCTCGATCTCGCCGGAGTCGGCCTTGAGGGCCTCGATGAGCAGCGCCTCGCCGTAGCCCGTGGTGGTCACATGGCCGATGGTGCAGCCCGCGGGAATGTGGTTGTAGAAATCGGCCATGATGACCTTGGCCGTGCCCAGGATGTCACCGTTGTTGTTGCCGTACCAGGTATGCAACAGCTGGCCGTCCTCGCCCACGAGCGCGGCCTTCATGGTGGTGGAACCGGCGTCGATGCCAATGAACACGCGGCCGGTGTAGCCGTCGAGCTTGCCCTTGGGGACGACTTCTTGGTCGTGGCGACCCTTGAACTCGGCAAAGTCCTCGTCGGTGGCAAAGAGCGGATCCAGGCGCTCGACCTCGGCACCCTGTGTGTCGCCCAGGCTGTCGATAGCCTCGATGAGCTGCGGGAACGTGCTGAGCTTGTTGGACTCGTGCGCCATGGCGGCGCCGCTCGCCACAAACAGGTGGGCGTTTTGGGGCACGATACGGTGCTCCTCGTCCAGGTTGAGCGTGAGGTAGAAGCGATGGCGCAGCTCGGAGAGGTACTGCAGCGGGCCGCCCAGGAAGGCAACGTTGCCACGGATGGGGCGACCGCACGCCAGACCCGAGATGGTCTGGGTCACAACGGCCTGGAAGATGGAAGCGGCCACGTCCTCGGGGCGGGCGCCCTCGTTGAGGAGCGGCTGGACGTCGGTCTTGGCAAAGACGCCGCAGCGGCTGGCGATAGGATAGATGGTGGTGGCGTTGGTCGCGAGCTCGTTGAGGCCGCTCGCGTCGGTGTGCAGCAGGGTTGCCATCTGGTCGATGAACGCGCCCGTGCCGCCGGCGCAGGTGCCGTTCATGCGCTGCTCGATGCCGTTGTCAAAGTAGATGATCTTGGCGTCCTCGCCGCCCAACTCGATGGCGACGTCGGTAGCCGGGATGAGGGTCTCGACGGCGCGCTTGCTGGCGATGACTTCCTGGACAAACTCCAGGTCGAGCCATTGGGAAAGCAGCAGACCGCCCGAGCCGGTAATGGCGCAGGTCATCTGGGCCGTCGGCAGCACGGTCGCAGCGCCCTCGAACAGGTCGCGGGCGCAGGCACGGACGTCGGTGTGGTGACGCTGGTACTTGGCGTAGACGATCTGGTTGTCGTCGTTGAGCACGGCGAGCTTGACGGTGGTGGAACCCACGTCGATGCCCAGGTGCAGGTTGCCGCGGGCGTTCTCGGGGTTGAAGATCGCGCCTTCGGGGGCGTGGGCAGCGGTGGCGGCTACGGGCTCAGCGGCGGTGGCGGGCTCGCTAGCGATGGACGTCTCCCCTGCCGCGTTCTTGGCATCGGCAACTGCCTCGGCAACTTTCTCGGCAGCCGCGGCCGCGGCCTTCTGCGCGGCGTCCACCACGGTGGGCGCGGCCTCGCGTGCGGCAGCGACCATACGGTCCTTGATGCCCTCGACGAGTTTGCTCATTGTCTCTCCTCTTAGTTGTTGGACTCGACGGTTGCGGCGGTGTCGGCCGCGTCCTCGAGCTGCAAGTTCAATAGCTTCATGCCGTATTCCGGCACGTTGATATCGATGGGTTGGCCATACAGGTCACCAGGACGAACAAAAGCGAGCACCGTCATAATGCGCGCCATGGCCTCGGGCGATTCGGTGAGCCCACGCTCAAACCAGCGCTGAATCATGCCGACCTCGGCGCTCACGACGTAGGTGACGTAGTAGTCAAAGAACGTGCCCAGCGCCAGGCCCAAAATGCCCGTCTGCGCACGCGGCACCACAGCCTCACGCGCAGTGTCGATAATCCTTTTAATGAAGGCCTGGTCGCCGCCCGGCCCCAGCAGCGCACCGATTAAGTCGCGGTTGGCCGCAAGATAACGCAGCAGCTCAACCGAACCGGGCGCCGGCTCGAGCTCATCGATATTGTGATAGAGATCAGGCAGCTGAGCTGCGGTAATGAGCTCAATGCGCTCACGGATCTCGGCCAGCAAGCCGTCCTCGATTTGATTGATAAAGTCGGGGATATCGCGGTAGTGCGAATAGAACGTGCGACGCGTAAGGCCAGCGCGCTCGGTGAGCGACGCGACATTAATGCGCGAAAGGTCGCCGCTTTCGGCAAGCTCGCTGGCAAGTGCCTGGCGAAGGGCACGCTGCGAGCGAAGGGACCGGCGATCGCATTTCTCGAGCTGGGACAAGCGTCCTCCTTGTTACTCAGCCTGTGCGCTATTGCACAGTGCGAGTATTATTGCACACCGTGTGTATCAACACGTAAAGGCAATATTTAGATTGTGGCAAAGGGACTGTCCTTTTGTCACATTAGGTTGCGCTCAGCTTTTAGAAGCGACATTGCCGATTGTCCAAAATGTCATTCGTGGGTAGAATGGTGTCGACGGCAGCCCAAGTTCTGCAAAGCTGGGCAGCGCCGTTGCGTGGATTAAGGGGTCAACGCCTTAGCGGCGGCGACCCCTCTAATATGAGAAAGCCATTGTCAATAGGCGTGTTTGTTCGAGCCCGGTTTTAAACC
>URDI01000086.1:0-4417 GCA_900546475.1 uncultured Collinsella sp. | reverse complement strand
GCGTCGTAGCCCTCGTCGGCGACCTTGTCGGCGAGCGCGGTCATCTTCTTGCCGGCCTCGTAGACGTTCTTGCCGTCCTCGACGTAGCCCTCCTGGCTAAAGTGCATGATCTCGATCTTCTCGGTTTCCTTCATGGCTTTTCCTTTCTGTCCTGCACGCAACTCTATACATCGCGTTTCTTTTCGATACCAATTATAGACATACACCTAATGTGTTTTTAATACCACTTATCAATCTGCTCCAATCCTCGGTGAACGGTCGAAATTCTCTGGTGAGTGGTATTAAATTAGAATTAAATGTATAGCTAACGCCTCTGGCGCCTCCCTTGTGTGACAAAGAACAGCGTTCCTACCAGCGCAATAATGGTCGATGCCCCAAACAGCACCGCCTGAACGCCCAAAGCCTCCGCCAAAAACGGAGCCGCCAGCAGCGGCAGCACGCCGGCGCTCATCAGGCCAAAACGCACAAAGCCGGTAATGCGCCCAAGGTATTTGATGTCGGCGCGCTCCTGAATCAAGATCATCTGCAGCGGTTCCAGGAATCCCCAGGCCAGACCGTTAATCGCCTGACCGATAATCGCGACCCCCAGCATATCGGTGCCCACGTACACCATGGACCCAATGCCCACGGCCATGAGCGCGCCGAGCAGCAATCGCAGGTTGACATGGCGGGCAGAAAGCTTGGTCAGGATGAACGCGCCCACCGAGGAAGTGAGGCCCACGACCGAGGACAGCCAGCCCAGCCAGACGATATCCACGTTGAGCACATCGCGATAGAACAACGACTCCAGCGAATCGAACGCGCCAAACGCAAAGAAACCCAAAAAGCCCGAGATAAAGATGAGGCGCAGGTCGTGGTCGCGAAACGTAAGTCGCGCACCCTCGGCCATGCCGCCCAAAATACCGCCCTTCGGCTTCTCCCCTTTTGCGGGAGCAACACACTCGTGACAGCCCAAGGAGAGCACGGCCGCCACACCCATCATGCCCGCCATGAGCAGATAGACCGATTGCGTGGCAAAACAGCTCACGATGGCACCGCCGAGCAGCGGGCCAGCGGTATAGGCGATATTGCTGTAGAACACCATGAGGCCGTTCACGCGGGTACGGCCCTCGGTGGTCGACTCCAGGTATCCCGGAAACGCATGCGTGCAGGTGTTGATAAAGCCGCCCGCAAGTCCCAAGACGCACGCGGCAAACACAAGCCCGGGGACAGACAACGGCGCCAACCCCACGCCAAGCGATAGCACTGCCGTAATCACGCACGTCACAAACGACGTCCGGCGCGGTCCAAAGCGATCGATGACCGAGCCCGACACCATATTGCCCACCGACGTCATAAGATTGCGCACGAGCGTAATGGCGGCAACCAAAAAGGCCGTGCCAGCCAGATCATACGTGGCCGCACCGATAAGCCCCAAAAAGTAGACCGCGTTGTTGGCGCACCACTGCAGGGACTCAATAAGAATCAGCCTGACCTCTGCCGGCGTCAGGCGCATTGCTTCGCGATCCTTCGCGAACATACGAACTCCTTCTATACAAAAAGGGGATGGAGGGCATAGGCCTGCTCCATCCCCTTTCCAGGTTGCAACGAAAATCTATGCAGCCGGGCCCTTACGCCAGCACGCCGAAGAACGCGCCGATGATGCCCACGACCATGGTGGCCACGATCAGCACCATGGGGTTGATCTTCTTGGACAGCAGCCAGTAGTACAGCCAGAAGGCGAGCATGCCGAGCATGCCGGGCATGATGCCGTCCAGGATGTCCTGGAGGGTCTGGGCGTCCTCGCCCGAGCCGATGGCCACCGGGATGCTGGCCCAGAACATGTCCTTGCACATGGCGCCCACGACCATGACGCCCACGATGCCCACGCAGGTCATGATCTTCTGCATGAGGCCGGTCCTCTGGGCCTCGTCCAGGAAGCCCACGCCCAGCTCGTAGCCCTTGACGGCGCCCCAGATGCGCAGCGCGAAGCCGGGGACGTTGTAGATGAGCAGGAAGGCGATGGGGCCGAAGGGGTTGCCGGCCTGGCACAGGCTGATGCCCACCGCGGCGGCGACCACGCGCAGCGTCGACAGGAAGATGGAGTCGCCGATGCCGGACAGCGGGCCCATGAGGGCGGCCTTGACGTCGTTGACGCTCTCGGGCTCGATCTCGCCGCGGGCGACCTTCTCCTCCATGGCCATCGCGATGCCGCCGACGAACGGGGCGAACTGGACGGTGATGTTGAAGAACGCGCAGTGGCGATGCAGGGCCTCGGCGTAGTCGTCGGGGCGGCCGGCGTAGATCTTCTTGAGCATGTTGGCGACCATCAGGCAGAAGGCGATGTTCATCTGCTTGTAGTAGGTCCAGGAGAACTCCATGCCCAGGGCGCCGACGTTGACGGCGCTCTTGACGAGGTCGGAGCGCGTGATCTTGTTCTCGGGACTAGAAGTCATCGTCCTCATCCCCTTCCGCGGAAAGCTGGGGCTGGGCTCCGCCCAGGCCGAGCAGGTCGAACTTGTCGATGCCGATGATGATGGCGATCAGGGCGACGCCCAGGACGGGCACGTTGGCGTAGGAGCACAGCAGGAAGCCCAGGAAGTAGAAGGGCACGAGCTGCTTGGTGAGCACCAGGCGGCCGAGCATGGCGAAGCCCATGGCCGGCAGGATGTTGGCGGCAACGCCAAAGCCAGCAAGGACAAAGGGCGGGATGAAGTCGAGCATGCCCTGGATGGCGTCAGCACCCAGATAGAACGACAGCGAGCACAGCAGGAACGCCATGATGATACCGGTCAAACCGATCAGGAAGTGCATCGCATAGACACCCTTAAGGTTGCCCTGGCCGGAGAAGACATCAGCGCGGTCAACCAGAATCGGCAGGGCGGCGTTGAGGATGTTCTTGATGGCAAGGCACAGCGTGGCGATGGGCATAGCGAGCGCGATGGCTGCCTCGGTGCTCTGGCCCAACTGGATAGCGAAGGCGCAGGCGAGCACGCCGCCGATCGTCTCATCAGGCGGCACGTAGGCGCCGATGGAGATCGAGCCCATGAACAGAAGCTCCAGGCTGGCGCCGATCGCGAGGCCGGACTGCAGGTCCCCCAGCACCAGGCCCACGAGCGGGCACAGGACGATGGGGCGGAACGCATAGAGCGTACCGAGCTGGAAGTCGAACTTACCAAATGCGGCGATAAGTCCGATGAGGATTGCTTGGGTAAGCATATATCCCCCTTTCCTAATAGGACACTACGAAGAGCTCAGACTCTTCGAAATTGAACGCCTAGAGCACGCTTGCGCAGTCAACCTTGGGGTCATCGGCCAGAGGACGGATCTCGATCTCGACGCCGTTGTTCAGCATCTCACGCACATCGGCCTCCTCGGCTGCAGTCAGGAAGATCTGACGAGAGACCTGACGAGCATCGGGGCGCTTCTCGTCCTTGGGCTTGGTGTTGCCCAGGTTGACCGACTTGATCTGCGGGCAGCCTTCAACAAGCTGCTTTGCCTCAGCGATGGTGGCGACACAGATAATCATCTTGTATTTGTCAGTCACACCCGAGTTAATGGCCTCGATGGCATTCGCCATATCCTTGATGACGAGCTTGCAGCCGGCAGGCTTGCCCATCTTGAGCGTCGTCTTCCACACCGGGTCGTTGGCGACCTTATCGCCCACGCAGAAAATGCAGTTGGAGCCAAGGCCCTGGACCCAAGAGACCGCAACCTGGCCATGAAGCAGGCGATGGTCGACGCGAAGTAGCTGAATCATAATGTGACCCCCCAAAGGTCTTGTGCCGTCTTACGCCGTGTCAGTAGGTGCTGCGGATTAGAACTCTTCTTCCTCTTCGTCATCGACCAAAAGATCGTTGACAAACTTCACGCGCGTATCGTCCGCAGCGACGATGGCGCGAATCGTCTCCTCAACCGGCGCCGACTCGTCAGAGAACAGCAGCTGGATAAGCAGAGGAAGGTTCATGTTGGTAACGAGGTACGTGCGGGGACGCGTCTGGACGATCTTGGTGAACTCGTTGTTGACGCTGCCGCCAAAGAGGTCGGTGCAGACAACGACATCATCGTCGGCAGCCATGCCTGCCAGCAGTTTTTGGGCCTCCTCGGCCACGTCCATGCGGTCATCGACGAACATCGAAAGATCGTGGACGTTGTCGCGAGCGCCCGAGAGCAGCTCGACACTCTCCTTGATGCCGGTAGCGAAGTGCGCATGGCTGGCGATGATGTACTGCCTCATTCTGTGTTCCTCTCAATAGCCCGGCGCGTTCCCGCACCCGTTTTCTTTAGTAGTCGAACTGGTGATAGTAGCGACGATACTTGAGGTTGTGCTTGGTGACCGTCTCGTAGTAGCGAGCCAGGCGGTCGGTAACGAGCACCGTCAGAATCCACGGAGACACGATGACGCGGAACTCGTCGTCAAGGCCGGGGATCGCGAACT
>URDI01000085.1:0-4787 GCA_900546475.1 uncultured Collinsella sp. | reverse complement strand
CTTCTAAGACGTGCCAACGAAATTATCGACCGCAACCAAGAAAGGAGAGATGCCGAGTGAGGATTCTCAAGCTCTTTAAAAAGCATGTCCTGGCACTGTTCGCAGCTATCGTACTTATCGTAATCAGCTGCAACGCCGATCTGGCGCTGCCTACCTATATGAGTGACATCGTCGACGTGGGCGTGCAGCAAGGCGGCATCGCCTCGCCCGTGCCCGACACCATTCGCGCCGAATCGCTCGACGACCTCGAACTCTTCATGAGCTCCAAGGACGCCAAGGCTGTGGAGGCCGTGTTTAGCAAGGCGGACAATAACGGCATTCGAACGTACAAGGGCACCGAGGAGGAGCGTGCCGACGGCGGCAAGATTGCCGACATCATGAGCCTGCCCGAGACTGTCGTCCTTTCGTTCAACCAGGGTATTGACGCCAACTCCATGGGTGACATGATGGGCACGTCCGGTGAGAAAGACAACAGCGGCGCCCAGGCCATGCCCACGCCCGAGCAGATGGCGGCGATGACGCCCGAGCAACTCGCCGAGATGCAGCAGAAGGCCGCTGCGGCGCAGAACATGCAAAAACAGATTGATGCCGACGGTGGCAAGATCACCATGAAGAGCCTGCGTCTAGGCGTTGAAGGCGGCCTAATCGACCAGGGCAAGCTCGTCGAGGGCGCCAACGATATGGCGGACAAAATGGGCTCCATGTCGGGCTCCATCGTGACCCAACGCGCCGTGAGCTATGTGCAAGACGAGTACAAGGCGCAGGGCATCGACCCCGCCGACGTGCAGAACGCCTACCTGGGCCGCATGGCGACCACGATGTTTGGTCTGTGCCTAATCTCGCTGGTCGCCACCATCCTGACCGGTGCCGTGGCTTCGCGCACCGCCTGCTCCATCGCCCGCGACCTGCGCCGCGAGACCTTCAACAAGGTTATGCACTTCTCGCCGGCCGAGGTGGGCAAATTTAGCCAGGCCTCGCTCATTACCCGCTGCACCAACGACATTCAGCAGATTCAGATGGCCGCAACTCTGTTTATCCGCATGTGCCTGATGGCCCCCGTCATGGGCATCGTCGCCGTCATGCGCGTCCTGGCCAACCACACCGGCCTGGAGTGGACCATCGCTGTGGCCATCATCGCGGTTTCGGCCGTCGTCGGCGTGCTCATGGGCCTCACCATGCCCAAGTTCAAAAAGATGCAGAGCTTTGTTGACCGCGTGAACCTTACCGCCCGTGAGCTGCTCGACGGCCTTATGCCCATCCGCTCATTCAACCGCGAGGAGCATGAGCTCGAGCGTTTTGACAAGGCTTCGCTCGACCTGATGACCACGCAGCTCTACACCAACCGCGCCATGAGCTTTATGATGCCACTCATGATGCTCGTCATGAACTGCATCACCGTACTTATCGTCTGGTTTGGCGCGCAGGGCGTGTCCGACGGCGTGATGCAGGTCGGCAACATGATGGCGTTTATCTCCTACACCATGCAGATCGTCATGGCGTTTATGATCCTCACCATGGTTTCGGTTATCCTGCCCCGCGCCGAGGTCGCAGCCGAGCGCGTGGAAGAGGTCATCACTTGCCCCACCAGCATCAACGACCCTGTCTCGCCCAAACTGCCCGCGGCCAGCGCGCCGCGCGGTGAGCTCACCTTCCGCGACGTGAGCTTCCAGTATCCCGATGCCCGCGCCGACGTCATCAGCGGCGTAAACTTCACCACGCACGCCGGTCAGATGCTCGGCATCATTGGTTCCACGGGCTCGGGCAAGTCCACACTTGTGCAGCTGATTCCGCGCCTGTACGACGTCACGGGCGGCAGCATTTCGCTCGACGGCATCGATGTGCGCGATATGACCCTTTCCGAGCTACGCCGCCGCATTGGCTATATCCCGCAGCAGGGACGCCTGTTCTCGGGCACCGTCGAGAGCAACCTTAAATTTGCCGGCGACATGGTGAGCGATGATGACATGCGCCAGGCAGCACGCGTCGCCCAGGCGGAGGACTTTATCGCCGAGCGCGAGGACGGGTACGACTCCCCTATAAGCCAGGGCGGCTCCAATGTTTCGGGTGGTCAGCGCCAGCGTCTGGCCATCGCCCGCGCGTTGGCCAAAAAGCCCGAGGTCGTGGTGTTCGATGACTCGTTTAGTGCCCTCGACTACAAGACCGACGCGCGCCTACGCGAGGAGCTGGCCAAAAACGTTACCGACGCCGCGCTCGTGGTCGTAGCCCAGCGCATCGCGACCATCATGCACGCCGACCAGATCATCGTGCTCGACGACGGCCACGTAGTGGGCACCGGCACGCACGAGGAGCTGCTGCGCAGCTGCCCGGCGTATCTGGAGATCGCACAGTCGCAGCTTTCCGCCGAGGAGCTGGGGCTTACCCAAGAAGAAATTGCAGCCGTCATGGAAGGAGGCGAGCGCTAATGGCAGACGAGACCAAGACTCAGATTCCCAAGCCCACCCGCCAGCGTGGTCCCATGGGCCGCATGGGCGGCATGCGTCGCGGCGAAAAGGCCAAGGACTTTAAGGGCACCATGAGGCAGCTGCTCGGCTATATCGGCCAACACAAGATTGCCGTGTTTGCCGCCGTCGCCTTTGCCGTGTGCTCGGTCATCTTTAACATTGTGGGACCCAAGGTGCTCGGCCAGGTTACGACCAAGCTGTTCGAAGGCCTGGTCGCCAAGGTCAACGGCACCGGCGACGTTGACTTTGACTGGATCGCCAAGACGCTCGGCTTTTTGCTCTGCCTGTATCTGGCGAGCTCTGTCTGCAGCCTGGTCCAGGGCTGGCTCATGACCGGCGTCACGCAAAAGATCTGCTACCGCATGCGCAAGGAAATCGCCGCCAAGATCGCCGTCGTGCCGATGAGTTACTTCAACGGCCACAGCAAGGGAGACGTACTCAGCCGCATCACCAACGACGTCGATACGCTGGGTCAGTCGCTCAACCAGAGCGTGACGCAGCTCATCACGTCGGTGACGCAGATTATCGGCGTGCTCGTCATGATGCTTTCGATCAGCCTGCCGCTTACCGGCGTCACCGTGCTCACGCTGCCGGCAGCCGCGATTATCCTGACCGTGATGATTCACTTCTCGCAGCCGTACTTCCGCGAGCAACAGCAGGTCCTGGGCACCGTCAACGGCATTATCGAGGAGGACTTTGCCGGCCAGAACGTCATTCAGGTGTTCGACCGCGCCGAGGCCTCGATCGAGGAGTTCGACCGTCAAAACGACCGCCTCTTTATTAGTGGCTGGCGCTCGCAGTTCCTGTCGGGCCTGATGATGCCGCTTATGAGCCTGGTGGGCAACATGGGCTATGTGGGCGTCGTCGTGGTGGGCGCACAGCTCGCGTTGACCGGCAATGCCACGCCCGGCGACATCCAGAGCTTTATCCAGTACGTTCGCAACTTTACGCAACCCGTACAGCAACTGGGCAACGTGAGCAATACGATGCAGTCGATGGCCGCTGCCACCGAGCGCGTCTTTGAGTTCCTGGCCGCGCCCGAGGAGGAGCAAAAGGCCGACGCGCAGATTCCCGAAAAGCGCCCCGGCCACGTGGAGTTCGACCATGTCAAGTTTGGCTACACGCCCGACAAGACCATCATCCACGACTTTAGCTGCGAGGCGCAGCCCGGCCAAACCATTGCCATCGTCGGCCCCACCGGCGCCGGCAAGACCACGCTCATTAAGCTGCTGCAGCGCTTTTACGACGTGGACGGCGGTTCGCTGCGCGTCGAAGGCGTCGACGTGCGCGACTGGGACCGCGCGGCGCTGCGCGGCGAGTTTGCCATGGTGCTGCAGGACACCTGGCTGTTTAACGGCACCATCCGCGAGAACATCCGCTACGGACGCCCCGATGCGACCGACGCCGAGGTCGAGGCCGCCGCACGCGCCGCACGCTGCGACCACTTTATCCATACGCTCGCCGGTGGCTACGACTTTATGATCAACGAGGAGGGCACTAACCTGTCGCAGGGTCAGCGCCAGCTCGTGACCATCGCCCGTGCCATTTTGGCCGACCGCCCGGCGCTGATTCTAGACGAGGCGACTTCCAACGTGGACACCCGCACCGAGGAGCTTATTCAGCGCGCCATGGATGCGCTGATGCAGGGCCGCACGAGCTTTGTCATCGCGCACCGCCTGTCCACAATCCGCAACGCCGACGTAATCTTGGTGATTCGCGACGGCGACATCGTCGAGAAGGGCACACACGACGAACTGCTCGCCCAGGGCGGCTTCTACGCCGACCTGTACAACTCGCAGTTCGACGAGGCGGCGTAAAACCGGCGGCAAACAACCGCAATACCCAAAGAATGGGGGCGCAGGACAACCAGCGCCCCCATTTTTCGTTCTGCGGCCCTTGGGCCGCATCCCCTGGAGCCGAATTGACGGTCCTTTCCAGCCCCTGTGGGCAAAAAATGGCAAATATGAGTACTGTTACCTTTTTAGTAACAGCCAAAACAGCCCCATATGCTGCCCGCACGGCTTGCAAGCGCCCCTAAATTACTCAAATAGTTCTATAGCGGGCTTATATGTGTTAAGGTTAATGAACATATTTTCTGTTATGTCTATTATCTTATGCCGGCAATATGACACTACGATAGCAACAGTACTCATATTTGCCATTTTTTGCCCACAGGGCCTGGAAAAGGCCAACAGGGTAGTCATTGGGGACGTTCTTAAACGACTAGTCAGTTAAGAACGTCCATTACAGTCGAAATTGTCAGCCCGGGCCCGTCTCGGGCTACGATTGAGGCGCGCCCAGAACGGGCCGCCGACCGGGCGCCCG
>URDI01000084.1:0-4847 GCA_900546475.1 uncultured Collinsella sp. | reverse complement strand
AGTTCCGCACGAACAGGAGGCCACTTAATGTGGCCTCCGTCGTGAGCAGGACTGTAGAGCAGGAAACCTAAGCCGGTGTCCCCGCTCTCCCGGGGCCGGCGGAATTTAGTTGTTAAGCATGCGGTCGAAGCTTCCCGAGTCGCCATCCCGATAGTCGGCGGTCATCAGAATCTCCTGCGGAATGCGCCCGCCCTCGCGCAGCACATTGCGGAACTGCACGCGCGTGACCATGGGCAGATCCTTGATCGTCGCCGCCAAGTTCTGCGGCACGCCCTGGTTGGCAGCCGCGGGCTCGCACTCGCCGCCGGCCTTCACGCGACGCTTATGCTCGGCGAGCATGGCGCGGTACATGCCGGCATGCAGGCGAATCTCAACCACATTGGCATTGCGAGCCTGCTCGACGATGCGCGCGCCCTCGCGGTCGATATCGCCCACGTAGTAGACGTAGTTAAAGCGATAGCCGATCTCAGCCAGATAATCGTCCAGGGCATGCGAGACGCTCGCCTTGCATCCGCCGCCAAAAATCACGCCGCCCACCTTGATGCCAAAGAGCTTGGCGTGCTTGCGGCCACGCAGCAGCCTGACGATCTCGTCGTAGGTGTCCAGGTTCTCGACCATAATGAACGGCTTATCGGCGCCCAGCGTAAAGAAACCCGTAAAGTGCACGGGGCGGTTGGGGGCGACCTTGATCGCCTGCATGCTGATGCCCTTTTCGGTCATGCGCCTTATCAGGCGCTCACCGTGCTTGCCGTCAAAAGCCTTCTCGTCGTTAAAAATCTGGTAGGCACGCTGGCGGCGCGAGGCAACCGGCGTATCGGCACCTCGGTTTTGCTCGATCCAAGCCTGGATGATTGCGATTTCCTCGGCAATCTTGCGGTTGGACATCTCGTTGTGCTGAGTGCGCTGCGGCGCCTTTTTGCCGTCCTTGCCCTCGACCTTAACAATTTGAGTCTGCTGCTCCTTGATCTTAGAGAGCGCCGTAGGCGTAGGGACAACTTTGAGCAGCTGCCTGCCCAAAACGCGGGCAAGGGCAAACGCCGATACCTCGCCGTGGACGGCCGACTCGGGCTGCTGGGTAGCACTATCAGCCGCGGCAGGCTCAGCCTGTGCATGAGGCTTACGCTTGGAATCTGCCCGGGTATTACGTTCCTGCTTGGGCGCAGACGAGCGCTTTTGCGGACGATCGGACTTGGCCTCCTTCGCCGGCTGGCGCTTGACCTGATCCACCGGAGTCTCGGCCTTCTCATCTCCGTTTTGTGTCGCTGTCTTCTCGGCCGCGGCCTCGGCATTTGAGCCACGACCGCCGCGGTGACGACGACGGCGGGGCTTGCCTGAGGCGCTCTCCCCAGCCTGCTTATCAGCGGTCTGTTGAGCTTTGACCTCAGTGTCAGCCGCAGGCTGCGACTCGGAAGGTTGCTGCTCGCGAGCCGCCGGCTCAACGGTTTTCTCGGTTTGTTCGGCCTTCTCGGCCTGAGCGGTCGAAGCCGGCTCGCCCTTCTCCTGACGCCTTACGGGATACGCGCGCCTCGCAAAACCACGCCCGGGACGGCATGAACCCGGAGCCTTCTTGGCAGACTCCTCAACATCGTCTGCAGCCTCGGAAGGCTCTTCAACCTCATGCGCGACATCCTGCTGCGCAGCCTTAAAGTGGGCACCACGGCGACGCTGGGGCTCCTGGGCCTCCACGGGCTTTTGCTCCTTCGCGGGCCTCTGCGACTCGGCAGCAACCTCGTTCTCAACAGCCTCGGCATCCGTCTCACCCTTTTGAGCAACGGCGCGACGGAAGCGCTCCTGCTGGGCGCGGCGCTGCGCATCGCGCTTGCCACCCCCGCCAAAACCGCCGCGTCCTGCCTTGGCCGTAAAGGCACGCACGACGTTCTCATCGAGCAACTCATCGGTATCGACATGCTCACGCGGAGCAGCTTCTTCCACAGCAGGCACGTCAGCGGAATCCTCGACGACAAAATCTTCGACGGACTCGGCAGGCTGCTCCTGGGCATCGCGGATCTCGACATTGATGGTATAGAACGCCGGGCGCCCGTTAATGCCACTGCCCTCGATCTTTGTCACAATCTTTGCCGCGATAAGCTCATCGCGCATCGCCTTGGTGTCGCACTCCTTATCGACGGAGCGGAAAATCTGTGCCAGCGCGCTCGACTTAATCTTGAGTGCTTTGCGACAGAGCAGGTCGTAAGCAACGAGCTTCGCCCGATCGGCAGAAAGCGATGTTTGGCTGCTCAGGCGCTCGGCCAATGCATCGACATTTTGTTGGTTATCGGAATATACCGTCTTGGCCACGGGGCCCCTTTCATATGCACACATATACGTCTATATGGTACAACGCGCGAGCCTATCCACGCAAAACATCTGCGAGGACGCCCTTGCATCACCCGTTCTCGCAAGAAAAAGACCGAGTCCGCATCGTTGCGGACCCGGTCTTTCCGAGTCATATGGATGGAACGGTCACTCCATCAAGTCGACTAGGCCTTGACAGCCTCGGCGTCGGCGGGAGCCTCCGCAGCAGCGGCGCGACCGTACTCAGCCTTGCCCATCTCGGACCACTCGGGCTCCTCGTCGGGCATGGAGCCGGCCTCTTTGCCGAAGAACTCCTTGAGGCAGTTGACGGCAACGATGAGGCCCAGGACCATCAGCAGGACAGCGAAGACGAGCTGCAGGCCCTTAGTGGCAGCGACGGAGACGGCAGCCGTGGTGGCGGTAGCCGGGATGGTGCCAAAGAAACCATAAGCCTGGACGGCGGTCATGCAGCCCATGGCGCTCTGGACCAGCGAGGTGAACGTGCAGCAGAGCAGGAAGGCGACGGGCACGTAGAGCATCCAACCCTTGCGGCCAGTGCACTTGCAGAACACGGCGAGGGTGATCATGGTCATACCGCCAAGCAGCTGGTTGGAGGCACCAAAGAGCGGCCAGATGTTGGCATAGCCGCCAAAGGCGAGGGCGAGGCCGGGAAGCAGGGTGACGACCGTGGCGAACCAGGGGTTGCCGAGAACCTTCATGTAGCCGGCCTTGGACTCGATGGCCAGGGCGTCGTTGGTCTGGGCAAAGAACTCGGAGAACGAGGTGCGGGCGATGCGGGCGACGGCGTCGAGCGAGGTCAGGGCCAGAGCGGAAACGTTCATGGTCATGAAGACGGTAGCGAACGTACCGTCAACACCGAAGGCCTGCATACCGCGGGAGATACCAGCAGCGAAGATCTGAAACGGGGTGGAAGCGACGCCAGCGTTGAGGGCGCCGGTACCGGCGGTGTTCATGTCGGAGAACATGATACCGGCGACGATGATGGCAAGGATGCCGACGAAGGACTCGACGATCATGGCGCCATAACCGACCTTGACGGCGTCCTGCTCCTTCTCGACCTGCTTGGAGGAGGTACCAGAAGAAACGAGGCTGTGGAAGCCGGAGAGGGCACCGCAGGCAACGGAAACAAACAGGACCGGGAACATCATGCCAGAAGCGCTGGAGAAGCCGGTAAAGGCCGGAGCGGTGATGGTGGCCTGGCCGTTAACACCCAGGACGACGATACCGAGGACAGCGCAGGCGATCATGACGATCATCATGATGGAAGTGAGGTAGTCGCGAGGGGTCTTGAGCATCTGGATGGGCATGGCGCCAGCAAAGACCAGGTAGACCATGACAACGGCGAACCACTGGAACTTGTCCAGGTAGACCGGGAACTGCATGCCGACGGCAAACATGAGAACCATGAGCACCACGCCAGTGACAAACTCGGCAGCGCCGGTGAGGTTGAACTTCTTCTGGGCCCAACCAAAGGCGATAGCGACGAAGGTGAACAGGATGGAGATGGTACCAGCGCAGCCGGCGGCATAGGACTTGGTGAAGTCGATAGCACCGGTGGCAGCGCCAGAAGCGTCAACGACCGAGGTGAACATGAACGTCTTGCAGACCATGTCAGTGAAGGCGGCGATGACGATGATGCAGAACAGCCAGCAGAACAGCAGGAACAGGCGACGGCCGGTCTTGCCGATGTATTTCTCGATGAGCTGGGCCAGGGACTTGCCGTTGTTCTTCATCGAAGCGTACAGAGCACCAAAGTCGTGGACGGCGCCAAAGAAGATGCCGCCGACGAGGACCCAGAGCACGACGGGCAGCCAGCCAAAGGCCATGGCGACGATCGTACCCGTGACAGGGCCAGCACCGCAGATCGAGCTGAACTGGTGCGAGAACGCGGTAAAGGCGGAGACGGGCGAGAAGCTCTTGCCGTCCTTCATGCGCTTGGCCGGCGTGAGGGCCTCTTTGTCAACGCCCCACTTGTTGGCCAGCCAGCGGCCGTAGCCCAGATAGCCACAGGCGAGCACCGCCGCGGCCACAACCATGAGCAAAACTCCGTTCATTACATTTCCTCCTCTAAAAAGAACTTCCTAGACATAAAAAATGAGGGCCGTCGGTTGCGCTCGACGGCCCTCATCTTCATCAGCCGCCCGTTATCGTACGGGCTAGCTGTATGTGCTAACCCGCATCAGATAATTACTACGCTGATAATGTTTAGCTGATGCGTGAACATGTCTAAGAAATCCTCTTCAATCATGATGTGAACGATCCGTGCGTGTTCACATCCCCCAGTGGTTGAAAAGGAGTATGAAACTTTAGTTACCTAAAGTCAACGCAAATTTGTAATGGATTTTCAAATTCTTTTGAATTTCTCGTTATAAAACGCCACTGACCTCGGACTTTACCGAACGACAGTTTTTGCTTGAGAGATGCCCCTCGGGAGCGGGGCGGGCGCCTGCCGCCATATATGAACTTTCCTGCTCGGACAGTCCTGCTCACGACGGAGGCCACATTAAGTGGCCTCCTGTTCGTGCGGAACT
>URDI01000083.1:0-5197 GCA_900546475.1 uncultured Collinsella sp. | reverse complement strand
AAGGCCTTTGTCGAGGCCGAGAAGGCCGCAGCCGCAGCCGCCGCCGCTCGGGATGCTGCGGCGACCGCCAAGTCCTCAACTGCTGCCGATGCGCCCGTCCAGGATGCTACGACTTCCAAGGCCGTTTCTGCCGATGCCGAGCCCGCCGACGTCCGTCCCGGTCGCAGCCGTCGCACTGCTGCTAAGCGCACGTCCAAGGCTAAGGCTGCCAAGAAGGGTGCGTCCGAGGATTCCGCCGAGACGACCGCCGATGCATCGACTGATGCCGTCGAGCCCCAGGACGTCGAACGGCCTGCATCCGAGAAGCCCAAGCGCGCTCGCAAGAAGTCCGTTAAGGCTAAGGCCGCCGAGCAGCAGGTTGATGTCGAAGCGCAGGTTGATTCTGGCGCCGAGGCCAATGACGCCGCTGCGGCCAATGTTGACACCGCCGCAACCGATGGTGCCGCCCCCGCCGAGGGCGAAGACGGCGCTCGCCCCAACCGTCGCCAGCACAAGCGCAACGAGGAGCGCAACGAGCGCAAGGACGAGCGCAACAACGACCGTCGCAACCGCCAGCGCGATCGCAAGCAACGCAACAAGGAGCGTAATGCCGCTCCCACCGAGCCCACGCTTTCGCGCGAGGAGCTCGCTGCCATGAAGGTCGCCGAACTTCGCGAGAAGGCCAAGGAGTTCGAGATCGAGACGACCGGCAAGAAGAAAGCCGAGCTCGTCGAGGAGATCTACGTCACCGCCGCGAAGGCCGAGGGCTTCCGCGACATCAAGGGAATTCTGCAGATTCGCCCGGACAGCTCCGGCATCATCCACGCCCATGGCTACATGAAGTCCAACGACGACGCCTTCGTGCCCGCCTACCTCATCCGCTCCGCGCGCCTGCGCACGGGCGACGTCATCGAGGGCTCGCTGCGTCCTTCGCGCGGCGGCGACAAGCGCGCCGGCCTCGCCAAAATCACGACCGTCAACGGTCTGGACCCCGAGCAGATTCGCAACCGCCCCAAGTTCGGCGACCTTACCCCGGTCTATCCCAATGAGCCGCTGCGCATGGAGCACGGCAAGGATTCCATCACCGGTCGCGCCATCGACATCGTGTCGCCGATTGGCAAGGGCCAGCGCGGCCTGATCGTGTCCCCGCCCAAGGCCGGCAAGACCACGATCCTCAAGAAGATCTGCCAGTCCATCTCGATTAACAACCCCGAGGTGCACCTCATCTGCCTGCTCGTCGACGAGCGCCCCGAAGAGGTCACCGATATGCAGCGTTCCATCAAGGGTGAGGTTGTGGCGTCGACCTTCGATATGCCTGCCGACAACCACACTCGCGTGGCAGAGCTCGTCATCGAGCGCGCCAAGCGCATCGTAGAGCTGGGTGGCGACGTCGTGGTGGTGCTCGACTCCATCACGCGCCTCGCCCGCGCCTACAACTTGGCGGCGCCCGCCTCAGGCCGCATCCTTTCGGGCGGCGTCGATTCGGCGGCACTGTATCCGCCCAAGCGCTTCCTGGGTGCAGCCCGCAATATCGAGAACGGTGGCTCGCTTACCATCCTGGCCTCTGCCCTCATCGACACCGGTTCCAAGATGGACGAGGTCATCTTTGAGGAGTTCAAGGGCACCGGCAACATGGAGCTTAAGCTCGACCGCGACCTGGCCGACCGCCGCATCTTCCCGGCTATCGACCCCGTTGCCTCCGGTACGCGTAACGAGGATCTGTTGGTCGACGAGCAGATGCGTCCGTTTGTCTTTGGTCTGCGTCGCATTCTTGCCGGCATGAACAACACCGAGCGCGCGGCCGCATCGTTTATTAAGGGTCTTAAGGGCACCAACACGAACCAGGAGTTCCTGGTGCGTTCGGCCAAAAAACACAGCGACTACGAGCAGACGTTCTAGGTTGTCATCCACACGCAACGATAGTCATCAATGCGATAAAGGGTCGGGGCTTTGAGCCTCGGCCCTTTTCTATAGCGCCGCTCCGCGCTTATTTTTGACCGTAAGACCGACGAGCAGCAGGTTTCCCGTTTCAATCCGACATCGTCACTTGCAATCGACAGGACGGTTTCGCATAATAACTTTTAAGCTTCGCGACGGAAAACGCAGATGAAACGAACCATATACCGTTGCTTTGGGGCATAGCCCCGCTTCATCTTCTCTCGCGCAGCCAACTGAATGATGCGATTTGGGTGCTGGAAGATGGGGAGAGCTCATGGCTTCTTCTGATGCAACACAACGAGCAGTCCTTGCCGGACTTTCGTGCGGGATCGGCCTTGCCGCTCCCGTGGTTATGTATGCCGCGACGCTGCCGTTTTCGTCGGTGAACGAGACGGTCGTGGCGGGTGCAGTTCCCTTCGCCGTGGGCGCGGTGGCGGGCGTGGGTATCTATGCCGCCTCGCTGGGTATCTCCGAGTATCGTGCGCAGCGTGAAGAGCGTCTGTTCCAGCCCGATGCCATGGGCGGTGCCGCCAATCTCAATCAGCATCAAAGCGAGTTCAAGACCGCCTCGATTCCAGCTCAGCAGCAGGATGCGATTCCGTACGCTGCGGCTTCTGCTTCTCAGGCTCAGTCGGAGCAGTCTACCTCGGCATTCCTTTCCGGCCTGACTGGTGCGTTCCAGCGCCGTCATGCCGATGATGGTGTCCCTACCATCGCTCGAGCCGCAGATGCTATGGACGAGGCCGAGGCTTGGTCCATGATCGACAGCATGCTCGACGACGATTCGCCGGTGAGCTGCGACCCTGCACGCTCGCGCGACGTCTATCAAGTCGCCATCGACGAGCTCACCAACGGCGGGCAGACCGGCTCCTTCAATCGCGATGATATCGCCGCCGCGGCACGCGCCGTGTCGGGCTCCCAGGCCGCCCCTGCGGGCAGCACGGCGGCTTTCGTGGCACTCGTTGCCAATGCGGCGGTCAATAACGCCTACAGCGCTACCTCGGCGGACGCGAACGCTTCTGCCGATAATTCGTACGTTGATGAAGCCATGACCGCGGACGAGGAGGCTGTTGCCGCCCGCCGTGCCGCCGAAAGCTCGCTTTGGGGCGCTCCTGCCCAGCAGCAGGCGGCTGAGGCTGCGCCGTACAATGCAAACCTCGCCAGCATGCCTATCATCTCCGGTGCCGCGGGCATCGATCTCGATGACCTCGATGAGCCTGCAGCCATCACCGCATCGATTGATGCCCAAGATCGCATCGACACCGGCGACCTTCCGGACGCCTCGCTCGAGGTTGATGTCCCCATGGCCGATTACTCGGGCCACGAGGGTATGTGGGCCGCCGCCACCGCGATTCTGGATGAGATTGACGAGCCTGCTCCTGTTTCAGCCCCCGCTCCCGTCGCTGCCCCTCAGCCTGCTGCCCCCGCCTATGTCGGCCGTCACAGCGCTGTGTTCCCCGAGGATACTGCCCGTATCTCGCGTGAGAGCATCGAGCGGGCCGAGGCTATTGCCGCCGGCATTATGGAAAATCGTCGTCACGAGCGCGTCAATCAGATCCTCGAGGAAGAGATCGAGCGTCTTCAGTCCTCTACCGCCAAGCGTACGGGCCGTGCTTATCTGAGCGTTATCGAGGGCGGTACCGCCAGCTTCGCGCCGCTCCGTGCGGAGGCATAACTTCTGCATGGTTAAGATCAATCGAAAATGGGCGGTCGTAACCTGCCTGATGGCGCTCTTGATCTGGGGCAATTCGCTGGTTCCCGGCTCGGGGTCGGGCTCACTGAGCCTAACGGTCATGGAAGCTATCCGCGGTTTCCTGCACGGCGTGGGACTTCCATATGAATGGGTGACCAACTTTGTTGTTCGTAAGTGCGCGCATTTTACCGAGTATTTGGTGCTCGGCATCCTGGCAACGCACGCCTTTGATTTTGAGGGCCGACGCACCTTTGACGTGCTGCTGCCCACGGCAGTGTTCCTGCTGCTGATTCCCTCGATCGACGAGACGATTCAGCTCTTTGTGCCGGGACGCGCCGGCATGATCACTGATGTGATGATCGACTGCTGTGGAGCGGCAACGGGCGTTGTGCTCCGATATCTCTTACGGTCGCTGATGTGCGCCAAAAAGGCCGCCTAAGGACGCATTGTTTGGTCCTAGGCGGCCTTTTTTATTGGAGGGCTTATATGAGGTGTGGCGGCGTCGTTCCATAGGTCGGATTTGCCGGGTGCGCCACGCCCTGTGGGTGCGTCTGTTACTGAAGCGCCTGTGCGCCTAGGGCCAGGCAGCCCATGATGCCCTGCTTGCCCTCGAGGCTGTTGTTGACGATGTAGGTATCGATGTCGTTGACCTCGGGCGTGACGATATAGCCGTTGAGCATCTCGGCGCACTTCTTGCGCGCGAGCGGCACGATGGGGGTGTGGTCGGCCACGCCGCCGCCGATGACGATCTTCTGCGGCGCATAGCACAGGATGAAGGTCATGAGCGCCTGCGCCAGATAGCCGGCGAGCAGATCCATGGCCTCCGGGTCATCGGCCATGTCTCCGGCGCTCTTGCCATCCCAGCGCCTTTTAACGCCGGGGCCGGCGATGAGGCCCTCGAGGCAGTTGTCGTGGAAGGGGCAGGCGCTGTGCTCGCCAATGGTGTCGCGCGGGTCGCGCGTGACCAGGATGTGACCGGCCTCGGGATGCATCATGCCGTGCACGAGCTTACCGCCCGAGAGCACGCCAGCGCCCACGCCGGTACCGATGGTCAGATACACCACGTCCGTGAGGCCCTGGGCGAAACCAAAGGTGACCTCGCCCAGGCAGGCGACGTTGACGTCGGTGTCGTAGCCGCAGGGAATATTGAGCTCGTTTTGGATGGTGCCCAGCAGGTCAAAGTAGCGCCATGCCGTTTTGGGCGTCTCCAGGATCTTGCCGTATTGGGGCGAGGCGGGGTTGACTGCGGTGGGGCCAAAGGCGCCGATGCCCAGCGCGGCGATGTCCTTGTCGGCAAACCATGCGTTGACGGCCTCAACGGTCTCCTGCGGGGTCGTGGTCGCAATCTGCTCGCACTCCAGGACCATACCGTCTGCATAGCCCGTGGCGCAGACCATCTTGGTGCCGCCGGCCTCGAGCGCTCCGATAAGCTGCTCTGCCATAGTATTCCTCTCTGGGACGAGTTGCTCCGTGACTAAAGTATAGCGCTCAAAAAAATAAATGAGGTCGCTATAAAAAGAAACCTCGTGGCCCAATGAACTGCCTCCCATTTCTTGGACACAAGAAATGGGAGGCTTTTTTATGGCT
>URDI01000082.1:0-5297 GCA_900546475.1 uncultured Collinsella sp. | reverse complement strand
AGATTGCGCGTAAACCCGGAAGGAGCGAGATGGCCAACAAAGTCACCCTCAAGCAGATCGCCCAGGAGGTGGGGCTTTCCCCCTCGTCGGTCTCGCTTGTGCTCAATAATCGGCCCTGTCGCATCTCGGAAGAAAACCGCAAGCTCATCAAAGAGGTCGCGGCGCGCAACCACTATGTTCCCAACCAGATCGCGCGCAGCCTGGTCATGCGCGAGTCGCGCACCCTGGGCCTTATCGTCCCTAACATCGAGAGCCGCTTTTTTGCCTCGCTCGCCGGTAGCCTGGAAAAGCGCTGCCGCGAGGACGGCTATGCGCTCTTCATTACCAGCTCGGGCGGAAGCGCCGATGACGATCTGGAGCTGCTGCGCCAGCTGGTGACGCGCGGTGTTGACGGCGTCTTCCTGGTGGTGGGTGACGAGTTCTCCGACGACCGCGCCCTGCGCGAAGAAGTCAGCCACCTGCCCATCCCGGCCGTGATGGTCGACCGTGCCATTGAAGGGCTCGAGTGCGACAAGGTGATGTTCGACCACGAGATGGGTGGCTACATGGCCACCCGCTATCTGATCGAGCAGGGCCACCGTCGCATTGCCTGCTTGGTTAACGCGCGCCGTTCCAATACGGGGCGTAAGCGACTTGCCGGCTATGAGCGCGCACTGCGCGAGGTTGGCTTGCCTATCGACGCGCGTTTGGAGTTTGAGAGCGAGTACTACATTCCGAGTGCCTACGAGGCCTCGGAGGCGGTGCTCGCAACTGATGCCACCGCTGTGTTCGCAAGTTCGGATAACATCGCCCTCGGTCTGCTCAAGCGCTTGCACGAGATGGGGAAGAGCATCCCGGGCGATATTTCGGTCGTAAGCTATGACAACTCGGCGGCCGACGTTCTCTTTGAGCCGGCGCTGACCGCGATTGAGCAGGATCCTGGTGTCCTTGCGGAGCATGCTTTTGGCTGCATGTCCAAGCGTCTTGCCGGTAGGGGCGGTAGGCGTGCCGAAGAGGTCGTCCTGGAGCCGGCACTTATCGTTAAGGGCAGCGTGCTCGAACTTACCGAATGTAGCTAAGCGTACTTGTTTGTTTGCATAGATTGCATGCGGAGTGTCCGCTATTTGCCGGCGGGGCCGGGGTGCCTGCCTTGTGTTGAGAAGTTCGCGGAGCCCACTTCTCAAAACAAGGCAGGCACCCCGGCCCTCGTCCGTTAACTCTTCCGCTGGGCGAGCCATAGACGCCGCGCACCGATAGGGTAAGGCAGTGGCTTGAAATTGGTGCTATATTCAGCTTGAGTTGTTTAATGCTAGTACGGGAGGCTGATATGGGGCTGTTCAAGAAGAAAAACCCGCAGGATGCCTTTGATCCCGATGTGTTTACCATCACGGATACGATTTTGGACCCGCCGCGGTTTACGTTTTTGCCGGCTATCTACCAGGATGCCACGCGTCGCAAGTGGGCCGTGCATCAGCGTGGTGCAGAGCCTAAGATTTTTGACTATGCGGACGTGTTGCAGTGCGAAGTAGCCGAGGCGGGCGATCCGGAGGCCGAGGAAGTGACTTCAAAACAGGAATTTGCCCAGCGTATCCTGGTAAATCCTGCCAAGGCGGCGAAAATAAACGCTGCCAAGCGTAATATGTGTCTTGGTATGGGCGTTGTTGTGGCGGTTCAGACGGGAAAAGACGAGGTTTCCAAATTAGAGATTCCCGTTATGACCGACGAAGTTAAACGCGATTCAAGTCTATATAAGTCGTATCGGAATGTCGCCGAGAAGATCAAGGCCGAATTTGATGCCATGGGAGGGCTGGCCTAATTTTGGCGGCATACGTTTCTGAATGAGGAGTCTGTGCAATGGCAGGCGAATCTTATGCAATTCCCCCCAAAGATCGTGCTGTTGAGGGAATTCTTTGGTATATCCAGCACCATCAGCTTGCCGGCGGGGATCGCCTGCCGGCCGAGCGCGTGCTGTGCGAAGAGATTGGCGTTTCGCGTACAGCGTTGCGTGCCGGTATCACGCGGCTCATCTCGTGTGGAACGCTCGAGAGCCGTCGCGGATCGGGTACGTATGTGTGTCCTCCCAAGCCGCTAAACATCTTTCAGGAAACGTATAACTTTTCCGATGCTGTGCGGACTGCCGGTCTGCACCCCTCTTCTCGTCTGGTTTCCACCGGGACCATCGAGGCGGATGAGGCGCTTGCCGACAAGCTTGGGGTGTCTGTAGGCGCTCCTTTGCTCCGCATGCAGCGCGTTCGACTTATTGAGGGCGAGCCGGCGTCAATCGAGACCGCTCACGTTAACCTGTCCCTGTGCCCATCGCTTACCGAGCACGATTTTGAGTGCGAGAGCCTTTACGATGTCTTGCTCAAAGAAGGCGGCGTGCGTGTTGAGCATGGACGTGAGCATATCTCTATCTCGCGTTTGAACGTCGAAGAGGCCGAGCTGCTCCAGCAAGAAGAGGGAACGCCGGTGTTCTATGAGAGCTCGATTGAATTTGATAAGGACATGCGTTTTGTGGAGCATTGCAAATCGGTGATTTTGCCCACAAAGTTTCGCTTTGCCGATAACGGCGAAGAGAACGGCATGAGGAGTGTGGCAGGTGAACAATGGCTGAAACAGTAGATGCCACCCCGGTTTATATGCGCATGCGACGCCGCATCGAGGAGCGTATCGAGCGCGGTACATATCCCACGGGTTCCATGATTCCGTCCGAAAAAGACCTCGCCGAGGAATTTGGTACGACACGCTTGACCATCCGAAGCGCTGTCGATGAGCTGGTTCGGCGCGGGCAGATTCGCCGTGTTCGGGGGAAAGGTGCCTTTGTGGCGCAGAAAGTACCTGCTTTTTTTGAACGCACGGGCGGTTTCCGTGAATCGGTCCGTGCTTCGGGCGGCGAGCCGTCCGTCCGTATTCTCGCACGTTCCAAGCGTTATGCGGGGCCATACTACGCTGACCTGTTTGGCATCGCCGAGGACGACCTGCTCTATTCCATTCGACGCCTGAACTGCATAAACGGTAGCACCGTATCGATCGAGACGGCGCTGATTCCCTGCCTGCTGTTCCCAACCATCGAAGATATTGACGTGTCGGTCTTCAGCTTGTACGAGACCTATGAGATGCTGGGCCGAAAGCCAGTTATGGCACAGGAAAAGCTCGATATCGAAGCGCTGGGCGCACGAGATGCCGGCCTGCTTGGACTGGAGCAGGGTGATCTTGCCTTGACGCTGGAGTGCGTAAGCTTCGATGCGAGCGGCCAAGCGATCGAGTACGTCAAGTCGTTTAACCGCGGTGATGCGGGTGGATATACCTATACGTACTAGCTGGTTTTTTGCATAACGGGCTGAAAAGTTGACGGAATTTTGATTCGTTGAGCAGACCGTATATACAACCTTACATGGCTCAAAATCGACCGTTCGCCGATGGGGATAAATTAATCGACAAAGAGGTATAAAAAAGCCGTAACCTGTAACTGTGATTGGTATCAAATACTAATGATTTGTTACGAGGTGAGACGATGAAGATGCTCGATTACGTTCAGCTTGCCCATGTGCGTATGGGGGAGAACCTCGAGCGTTCGTCTGAGCTGGTAGCGCAGCTCGTTGATATTTTCCAGTCCGGTTCTTTTGATGCACTGCGCATCGTTGCTTCGGGTTCGTCGCGCCATGCCGCCGATTGCGCCCGCGATTACCTGCAAGATGCGCTGCAGATGCAGGTGTCCGTTGTGACGCCCGAGGCCTTCGTCGATTTTGAACACACCTATCCGCAGCATGCGCTCAACATCGCCGTCTCGCAGAGCGGCTATTCGACCAATACGATTGCGGCGCTCGATTACATGCGTGCACACGATATGGCTGCAGTTGCGCTCACGGCAAACGTCGAGGCACCCATCAAGGAACACGCTGACATCGTTCTTGACTACGGTGTGGGTGTCGAGTCGGTGGACTTTGTGACTCTGGGCGTCGAGGTTCTCGTTGAGTACCTGGTGCTCTTTGGTATTTACGGCGGTCAGGCGCGCGGAACGATTGACGCCAAGGGCGTTGCTCAGCGTCTTGATGACCTGCGCGAGGCTATCCAGGCTAATGCCGTGATGTGCAAGACCGCCGAGGCATATGTCCAAGATCACATGCTCGAGCTTTCTGAGCACATGCCCGCCATGGTCGTCGGCAACGGCCCCAACTATGGTGTTGCCGAGGAGGCAGCGCTCAAGCTGAGCGAGACCATCAAGATTCCTGCCATGCATCACGAAGGCGAGGAGTTCGTCCACGGTCCCGAGATGCAGATCGTTCCGGGCTATCTGGTGTTTATCGTCGACGATCCGCAGGGGTCGGAGCGTCTTGCGAATATCGCCGGTGCGCTATCGAACGTTACGGCAAAAACGGTGCTGCTCACGGCCCATCCCAAGGGTAGGGCTCACGAGGTTGCGGTGCCTCAGGTGGCTCCGCTGCTCAGCGCAATTCCCAATCTTGTGTTCTTCCAGACGATTGCGGCCATGATTGCCGAGCGTCTGAAGTCATGGAACGTGCACCCGTATCTCGATACCGTCTCCAAGCAAATGGAGGTCAAGGCAGAGGGCTACGAAGAGTCAGTCAATGCGCTTAAGGCCAAAGCGGCTGAGTGTTACGGAATGTAAGCGGGTTTTGATGCCCGTTGGCATGGGGGATGTGGAAACAACCCCAGAAAGGAGAGACAAATGAAGGAAACCGAGAAGATCGAGATCATGCATTTCGACCAGGAGGGCTATCTCGAGGACGGCAAGGCGCTCTACGAGACCGGCAAGAAGATGACCGCGCTCGCCGACAAGGTCGCCGACGAGGGCTACGACGCCGTGTTCCTGATGGGCGTCGGCGGCACCTGGGACGAGCTCATGCAGCTCGAGTACCTCATGAACAAGTTCGGCGACCGCGACCTCGAGGTCTACCTGATCCACGCCGCCGAGTGGAACGTCATGGGCCACAAGCGCATGACCGAGAAGTCCGTCGTGCTCACCGCCTCCGAGTCCGGAACCACCCCCGAGGTCCTCGAGGCCGTCAAGAAGATGAAGGGCATGGGCGTGCGCGTCTACGCCATGACCAAGCCCGAGGGCCCCATCGGCCAGGCTGTCGGCGCCGAGAATTGCGTCAAGATGGCTTCCGATCATGGTAACGGCGGCTGCGAGATGGGCTACTACCTCGCCGACTGCTTCGGCCTGCGCCTGCTCAACCGCCGCGGCTGCTTCCCCAAGTTCGATCTGTTTATCGAGCAGACCAAGGACATCTGGAAGGACATGCTCGATATCCGCAAGCGCTTCGAGCCGCGCGCCGAGGAGCTCGCCAAGAAGT
>URDI01000081.1:0-5434 GCA_900546475.1 uncultured Collinsella sp. | reverse complement strand
GGTTTTAACCGTGGTCCATGGTTCGGACGTTTAATCGGGGGATGCAGCTGCGGCGCCACCAACACCGGCAAGTTCTGCTCCGGGTGCGGCAGTCCCGCACCCGCCCCGGCACCGGCCAAGTGGTTCTGCCCCAACTGCGGCAGCGAAAACGGCGGCAAGTTCTGCAGCAACTGCGGAACGCCCAGGCCCTAGCCCCTCTATCTGGTAATTGGCGGGGGATCCGCCACCCCCGCATTTGCTTCTATGGGTTTCGTTCGATAAAGGAGGACACCATGAAGACAACGTTCAAAAAGTCCGTACTCGCATTTCTGACATGCGTCCTTGCGCTCGCCTTTGCCCTGACGGGCTGCAGCGGCGGCGGCAAAGACCCCAAGGCCAACTTCGTCGGCAGCTGGGAACTCTCGGGTGGAACCCTGGAGGGCGAAGAACTGACCGATGAGTACATGAAGATGCTCGAGGATTGGGGTGTACACTGCGTCCTGATTCTCGATGAGGATGGTACAGGTGCCCTCGACTTGTTCCTTGAAGTCGTCGACCTTAAATGGGAGGCAAAGGACGCCACCACCGTAACCATCACCGCCGAAGACGAGTCGCATGACATGAAGCTCAAGGACGGCAAGCTCATCCTCGAAGAGGATGACGGCAATCTTGTCTTTAGCAAGTCCGACAAGGACCTGTCCGGCACGGTGAAGAAGGATCGCGAGGCGGCCGAGAAGGAAGAAGAGATCGACGAGGCCGTCGAAGACGACGACGTCCAGAAGATTGAAATCTCCCCCGCCGTCACCGTTGCCGATGACGACCTGTGCACCATCACCATCACCGAGAAGTTCAAGGACGAGTGGGGCGACATCGGTTTTGTCGTCAACATCACCAACAAGAGCGACAAGGACCTGACCTTCTACGCCCCCAGCGGCAAGACCAATGTCAACGGCACTATGAAGGACCCCTGGTTCTCGGCTCACCTGATGCCCGGTACCAACGCCACCGAGGAATTCACGTTCTCGAACGGCGAGCTTGACAGCCTTGACGACCTGGTCAACACGACCATCGGCATCGACGCCTATCTGACCGATTCCTACGAGGACGTCGCCTCTTACACCGCAACCATCGCGTAACGGCACGTAACATCAGCCGCGGATTGGCGGACACATCCGCGCACACCAGACGGGGCCGCAGGAAATGATCCTGCGGCCCCGTCGCTTTATGCCGACAGCACTGCCCATACAAGCAGGCCGCCCGCCGTTTTTAGATGCGAAACGGTGGGCGGCCTATCTTTGCGGCGCCGGAACACGGGTGAGCGCGTCGATTACGGGCGCTCCATGTTGGGAACGATGCTACCCTCGGTCACCGCATGCACGGCCAGGCGCATGATGTTGTCGTAGCCGGTCTTGCTCAGGATCTCCGAGATGCGGCGCTTGATGGTGCCCTCGCTCATAAACAGCTCGGCCGCAATCTCGCGGCGGCTTTTACCCTCGCAGGCAAGGCGCAAGATCGACAGCTCGACATCGTCGAGGGCCGCCGTGCCCGAGAAGATGCTCTCGGGCGGCTTGGGAAACGTGCAGTAACCCGCCAGCGTGGAGCGCATCACGGCGAACAGCTCGTCGATACCGACGTTCTTGTACACAAAGCTATCGACGCCCGCCTCGCGGGCCTGATCGACAAAGGTGATCTCGGGCATGCCTGTCATGATAATGATGCGACACTCGGGCAGCTGCTCCTTGATGCGTGCCGCCGCCACGATGCCGTTTGAATCGTGTTCGGTGCACACGTCCATCAGTATCATGTCCGGGCGCTCCTTGAGCGCGACACCCAAGGCCTCGGAGGCATCGGCGATCGCGGCAACTACGGTCATATCGGGCTGGTCGCCAACGGAGCGCGCCAGGCTCTCGCGCAGGATGGCCTGATCTTCGACAATTAACACGCGGATCATGAGCTTCTCCTTTGGGACGTGTCGTTGGCGTTAAGCGGAATGGATACCGTAAGCGTAAAGGGCGGGGTGGCGTGGACCTCTAGGCTGCCACCCAGATCTTGCGCGACATGTCTCATACCTGGGATACCCGTTCCCTCGCGATACGATACGGGGGCCGGGGACCCGTCGTTAGAAATCGTCATGTGCGCGACGGCGTCAGCATCCGTCCTCTCCTGCCACAAGCGCACATGGACCCGATGCGCCTGCGCATGCTTGGTGGCGTTGGTCGAGGCCTCGCGGATAATCTGCAAAAAGGCGGCGGCGACACGCGCGTCCTCAGGCAGCGCACCCTCAACATCGATCTGCACGCTCACCAGGCCAAAAGCATGGACGATATCGCCCAGTTGCTCTGCCGGTTCGGTGTCGCCCCCGCTGCGCAGATCGGCAGCGATTGAGCGCAGCAGCGGGTCGATCTGCTCGAGCGACTCGTCGTCCAAGCGCCCCTCCTCCAAATAGCGATGAAGGATTGATAGGCGCTGGCCGATCACATCGTGAACGCGGGCGCGCATGCGCAGATAGGCCGCATTGTCGGCAACTTTTTTGACTTCTTCGATCTGGGCCTGGAGCTCTTGGCCCGCAAGCTCAAGCAGGTGGTTGGCCTGCGCCAGGCGGTCATGCGCATGCGCATACTCTGTCACGTCCAGACCGATTATGCGCTCGAACGAACGGCCCGAGACCATAACGTCATCGCACACAAACAGGCGAATCTCGGCGGGAGAAACCTCGACCACCGCACGCGCCTCACCAAAGCGGTCCAGGTTGATCCGCACGCGGTTCTTACCGCCTTCGGGCATTTGCATGCTGAGCTTGCGCAGGTCGTTCCATGTACCGCTCATATCGCCTAGGTCGGTGGGCATATGAAGCTCCACCAGGTTTTTGCGCATGCAGCGGTTCATGAGCAGTGGACGGCCCCTCGAGTCCAGATACAGGATGCCCACGGGAATCACGTTGATGGTTTCGATCGTCGAGAACGCGGTGATATCCTCCTGGCGGTTACGGACGTCCATCAAGAGCGCCGCGACGGAACGGAACAGGAAGAACGCTCCCTCTGCGATAAGGACAACGGCCCACACCGAGCCCATGGCAAAAACCACCGGCGGTGTCACGGCGCCAACAAGCAGCAGCTCGGCCAGCATGACAGGGCGACGATAGTGCACCATGAGGACCACGCCATAGGCAAAGATCGCGGCATTGAGCCACAGCACTCCGCCCATTGCCCTGGCGCAAACGTCAAGCGGCGCCACCAGATACGAGCCAGACGACGCGAATAAGATGAGCGCCGAAATCATCAGGTGAAGCACAAGGCTCGTCTCGTAGGCGCAAATCACCTTACGGTTATAGGACGAGCGGCGCGATGCGATGAGCGGGACGTGGATCATCTGCAGACACGCAGCCAGGGCAAAGACAACATCGAGCGCAACGATTTGGGGAAGGATGAACGAAATTTGCATCGTCACTCACCCGCCTGCGGCATCAAGACGATCATGCGCAGCTGACCGGGTTCGCCCTCAAGACGGTACGCCACGTTACGCCCTTGCAGCGCGCTCTCGAGCTCTTGCGCAGCGGGCGTCTGAGAAAGATCTTCATCATCGTTGGAAAAAAGCGTGGCGCGCAGCTCGACACTGCATCGGTCATGGTCGCCCAAGTGATACATAAGCGCCGGATGGTCGGTGGTGTAGGCAAAAAACGCAAAGTCATACACGCAGTCGTACAGGGCGCTTACCGTACTGGCGTGCATCGGGCGCCGTATGGCGATAATCGAGGCGCAATCGATATCGATGGTGCGCAGGTCGCTTGCGAGCTCGTTGGCAATGAGCTGAATGCGGTCGCGATCAAAACCGCTCTCACCGTGCTGTGCCAACGTGAGCGACCCTTTGCGCTTGCAATAGGCGACGAGCATCTTGGCGCGCTGCAGCATGCGGTAACGCTCGTGCGAAGACGCCTCGTCGGTCAACGGCGGCAGCGAACTCAGCAGGTCGTACATCCCTTCGAGCGCGCGGGCAAGTGCTTGGTCCACGTCTTGGACCAGCAAGGTCTCGGCCTCTTGATCTGCCAGGTGCGTCTTAAGGTCGTAGTCGGCGGCGAGCAGCTCGTTTTGACGCTGCAGCTCCATGCGACGCTGCGCCAGTTCGCGATTGAGTTCGTTGAGCTCCGACACGTCTTGGGCAAGCAGGGCCGATCCGCCCAGCAGTGGAAAGGCACGGTACACCACATCGGGATCGGACGCCACAGCAAAGGCATGGACGTGGCCGTGCTCCTGGGTCCGCAACTCCTCGCGCACGCCTACCGGCATTGGCTTTGACGCCGGCGTGGCATAGACTTCCTGCAGGTCGCGCGTTAGAACTTTGAGGTCAAGCGGCAAGGTGTCGAAGATGCCGGCGATGTCGTGATACGACGGAATGACACCGCAATCGAGACAGATTTCCATCGCCACCACGCACAGGACGCAATAGACGAGCGAAAAGTTGAGCCTCCATGCCCAGGGCACGCGCAACGCATACGAGACGGCAAAGAATGCGCCACCCAGCAGTACGAGCGCCGCCGTGCCCGAGAAACGCTGGATGCGAAAGGACGAGGACCGGCCCACCAGGATAAAAAAGGCCACAAAGTTAAAGGCCGTCCACACTAAGACAGCGAAATAACCCCAGCCGTACGTGTAATCGTTGCTCCAGGTGTCGCTTGTACGGTCAAAGTGGAAGACCTGCTGGTGAAAATCGTTGGTGAGCACAAATCCGATAAGCAGGATAGCCACAATCCAAAGCGCAGCGCAGTAGCGGCGACCCAGGCGGTGTTGCTCCAGACCCGCAAGGCGCAGACCACACAACTGGTAGAGCAGCGGAATGAGCGTCATGGGCACGTAGTACAGGTACCACAGCACGGTGGCATAGAACGGCGTGAACGACTTGTACTTGAGAATGACTTCGATCATCCAGAGGGCACAGATGGTGGCGACGGCAACAAGGCGGCGGCGCAACACATAGTCCAAACAGCGTAGATAGACCGATACACCCCAGATCGAAAATATAATTGCGGCGACAAGCAACGGGAGAGAGCTCGAGTGGACGAGCGCATCCACGACCTCTTCGGACACCTCGCTATAGGCGGGCACGGCGTTGGAAAGCTTGGGGTCGGAGGCAAACAGCGCCGGCAAGACTGCCAAAAGCATGAGGAACAGCACGGTGATGGCGCCGGCGATAGCAAAGACGCGGTGACGGTACACCTGATGTGTTATACCAACAAGGAATCGCGGCATGGCGAAGAGCCTGCCGCCCCTGGGATCCGCCACGGGTGCGGATCGGGCGGCCGCGTGGCCGATATGTCGCTCGCGGGTACCCATAGTGCTTTTAGTGTACCGACAGGCGGGCCCAAAAAGCGGGCCACATGTCCCAAAATCCGCCGACGGCGAGGGAGGGACTGCGGACAAAAAGTTGGACCATCAGGTCCGGTTTGGAGTCCGCATGACAT
>URDI01000080.1:0-5458 GCA_900546475.1 uncultured Collinsella sp. | reverse complement strand
AAAGAGGAAGTGTCCTATTTAAGAGAATTATTTAACTATTTTTTGCAAATTTGGACCGGCGACGACCGAGCGCCCGCCGGCCCCGCACGCCGACCTAAGTGAGGCCGAGTGCACCGAGATCGAGCGCCAGGTGGCGCCCATCGAAGACCAAAAACTGCGCGAGGCCCTCGAGAATGCCATGAGAGCCAGTGCCGAGTGGGCCAAGGGCGTGCAAAGCAAAAAAGAGCCTTAAATCGCATCTGGTGGCCTTGTAGAGCCAAATACCCTCGGTCCCGAGGGTATTTTTTTACGATAAACTAGTAAGGCTGTACACATTTTCTTGACTGAAGGAGGACGTGTGGCAAACGAAAACGATTACGATGGCGGCGAGATTAAGATTCTCGAAGGTCTCGAGGCCGTTCGTAAGCGCCCGGGCATGTATATCGGCTCGACGAGCGCCAGCGGTCTGCATCACCTGGTGTGGGAGATCGTTGACAACTCCGTCGACGAGGCCATGGCCGGTTTCTGCACCGAGATCCAGGTGACGGTCCACGCCGACAACTCCATCACGGTCGTCGACAACGGGCGCGGCATCCCCGTCGACGAGCACCCTGTTAAAAAGATCCCGACGCTCGAGGTCGTCATGACGATCCTGCACGCCGGCGGTAAGTTCGATAACTCGGCCTATAAGGTCTCGGGCGGCCTGCACGGCGTAGGCATCTCCGTCGTCAACGCACTGTCCAAGCGCGTGGTCGTTCAGGTTCGTCGCGATGGCAACACCTACGAGATGGAGTTCTCGCGCGGCAAGACCGTCAAGAAGATGGAGGTCGTGGGCACCTCGGATTCGACGGGTACCACCGTCACCTTCTGGCCCGACGACGAGATCTTCGAGACCTGCATCTACGATTTCGATACGCTGCACAACCGTCTGCAGGAGACGGCGTTCCTCAATAAGAACCTCAAGATCGTGCTGACCGACGAGCGCGAGGCGACTCCCCACGTCGAGGAGTTTTGCTACGAGGGCGGCATCATCGACTTCGTCAAGTTCCTCAACGAGGGCAAGGACGTCCCCGAGGCCTTTAAGGAGCCCATCTACATCGAGGGCAAATCGGACCCGGACGCTCCCGTGGCCAAGATGGGCGAGGTCGAGGTTTCCCTGCAGTGGAATAGCGGCTACGGCGAGAACGTCATGTCGTTTGCCAACGACATCTACACTCCCGAGGGCGGCATGCACCTTGAGGGCTTCCGCACCGCGCTCACCCGCGTGATCAACGACTACGCGCGCAAACAGAACCTGCTCAAGGAAAAAGACGCCAACCTGACCGGCGACGATGTGCGCGAGGGCCTTTCGGCCGTTATCTCGGTCAAGCTGCCCGATCCGCAGTTTGAGGGCCAGACCAAGGCCAAGCTCGGCAGCTCCTATATGCGCGCGCTCACGCTCAAGATCGTGACCGACGGCCTTACCGATTACCTCGAGGAGCATCCCAAGCCCGCTCGTGAGATCGTCAAGAAGGCGCAACAGGCCTGCAAAGCGCGCAACGCCGCCCGCAAGGCGCGCGAGGCGACCCGCCGCAAGAGCCTGCTCGAGACGGCGTCCCTGCCCGGTAAGCTCGCTGACTGCTCGGTGCGCGATGCCGAGCTGACCGAGCTCTTTATCGTAGAGGGCGACTCGGCAGGCGGTTCGGCCAAGGACGGCCGTCGCCGAGACATCCAGGCGATTCTGCCCCTGCGCGGCAAGATTTTGAACGTCGAACGCGTTGGTGACCATCGCGCGTTCTCGAGCGACACCATCCAGTCGCTGATTACCGCGATCGGCTGCGGCGTTACGACGAGCGCCGGCGACGGCGGCGACTTCGATATCACCAAGGCGCGTTACCACAAGATCATCATCATGACCGATGCAGACGTCGACGGTGCGCATATCCGCATCTTGCTGCTGACATTCTTCTACAAGTACATGCGTCCGCTGATCGATGCCGGCTACGTCTATGTTGCCTGCCCGCCCATCTTTGGCATTAAGGTGCGCAACAAGATCCACTACGTGTATCCCAACGGCCGCCAGCCCGAAGACGAGATCCTGCGCGACACCATCCAGAGTCTGGGCCTGAACCCCGACGATAACGACGAGGACGGCAAGGCCAAGGACGGCAAGATCACCAAAAAGCGCAAGGGCTATACCGTCCAGCGCTACAAGGGCCTGGGTGAGATGGACCCCAAGCAGCTTGCCTCGACGACGATGGACCCCAAGACCCGCATCCTGCAGCGTGTGTCGATCGAGGACGCCGTGGTGGCGGACCGCGCCGTGCGCGAGCTGATGGGTTCCGAGGTCGGCTATCGCCGCGAGTACATCGAGAAGCACGCGCATGACGCACGATTCTTAGATGCCTAACCTGTTCGGCTTTCCCAGCCACCGCACCTTCGCTTTCAATCGTCGGTCGCGTACCCAAGTACGCTTCCCTCCTCTTTCGAGCGAATCTGCGGCACCTGGAAAAGCCGTCTCCGTCCTAGTGACGGGGACGGGGACTATCTGATTTGAACCACGCAAACCATGAGGAGGTAACGTGGCAGACGATATCAACAATAACGAGGGTATGGGCGAGACCGGCGATGCCGGCATGCCCGACGATCTGAAACGCCTGCTTGCCCGTGCTGAGCAGGGCGAGGACGGCGATCCTGACGCCTATAACCCCGACGCCGATGATGACGAGGAAGAGGACGACGACGCCGAGCTCGAGGAGAGCTTTGGCGAAGTCGACCGTGGCGCCTCGGCCGGCGAGGATATAAACGGCGGCCAGCTCCAGATTTCGGAGTTTGGCCGCGAGATGAAGCAGTCATTTATCGAGTATTCGATGTCGGTCATCACGGCGCGCGCCCTGCCGGACGTGCGCGACGGCTTAAAGCCGGTGCACCGCCGCATCCTGTACGCGATGAACGAGAGCGGCATCTACCCCAACCGTCCGCACAAGAAGTCCGCTTGGACGGTCGGCGAAGTTATCGGTAAGTACCATCCGCACGGTGACTCCGCGGTCTACGAGGCCATGGTTCGCCTGGCGCAGTGGTTCTCCATGCGCACGCCGCTCATCGACGGTCACGGCAACTTCGGCAACATCGATGGCGACGGCGCGGCGGCCATGCGTTACACCGAGAGTCGCCTGGCCAAGCCCGCCATGGAATTGCTGCGTGACTTGCAGAAGGATACCGTCGACTGGCAGCCCAACTACGACGAATCGCTCGCCGAGCCTCAGGCGCTGCCTGCGCGCTTCCCCAACCTGCTGGTCAACGGCAGCCAGGGCATCGCCGTCGGCATGGCCACCAATATCGCCCCGCATAACCTCACCGAGGCGATCGAGGCAACCTGCTACCTGATCGATAATCCCGACGCCACTGTCGACGAGCTCATGCAGATCATGCCCGGTCCGGACTTCCCCACCGGCGCTATCATCATGGGCAGTGCCGGTATTAAGCAGAGCTACGAGACCGGCCGTGGCTCCATTACCGTGCGCGCCAAGGCTCACGTGGAGTCCACCAAGACCGGCCGCAGCCGCCTGGTCTTTACCGAGATTCCCTACATGGTCAACAAGGGCACCCTGCAGGAGAAGATCGCCCAGCTCGTCAACGACAAGCGCATCGAGGGTATCTCGGATATGCGCGATGAGTCCAACCAGAAGGGTATCCGTCTGGTCATCGAACTCAAGAAGGGCGTCATCCCGCAGGTCGTGCTCAACAACCTGTACAAGTACACCTCGCTGCAGACGACCTTTGGCGCCAACAACCTGGCGCTTGTCAACGGCGTTCCCAAATGCCTGAGTCTGCGCGAGATGCTGCAGCACTACATCGACCACCAGGTCGACGTCGTCACCCGCCGCACCCGCTTCGACCTTAAGAAGGCCCAGGCCCGCGCGCATATCCTTGAGGGCTACCTGATGGCCCTTGACCATATCGACGAGGTCATCAGCATCATCCGCTCCTCGCAGACCGACTCCGAGGCCAGCAGCCGCCTGATCGAGCGCTTTGGCTTTACGCCCGAGCAGACCACGGCCATCCTCGAGATGAAGCTGCGCCGCCTGACCGGCCTGGAGCGCGACAAGATCCAGGAAGAGCTGGACGGCCTGCGCCGCGCCATCGCCTACTACGAGGACCTGCTGGCGCACGAGGAGAAGATCCTGGGCGTCATTAAGGAAGAGATGCGCGAGATCTCCAAGAAGTTCGGCGATAAGCGCCGCACCGAGATCAGCCATGTCGAGAAGGACCTGGACGTCGAGGACCTCATTGCCGATGAGGACATGGTCGTGACCATCACCCACACCGGCTATGTCAAGCGCATCCCGGTGGCCGCCTACCGCGCCCAGAAGCGCGGCGGCAAGGGCGTGTCGGGCGTCAACCTCAAAGAGGACGACGTCATCGACGAGATGTTCATCGCGTCCACGCACGAGTACGTGCTGTTCTTCTCGAGCAAGGGTAAGGTCTATCGCCTGAAGGTGCACGAGCTGCCGGTGGGTACGCGCCAGGCGCGCGGTACCGCAATCGTCAACCTGCTGCCCTTCGAGGAGGGCGAGAAGATCGCGAGCGTCATCAGCTGCCGCGAGTTCCCTGCCGACGAGTACCTGATGTTTGCCACCAAGAGCGGCATGGTCAAGAAGACCGTAATGAGCGCATATGACCGCAGCCGCCGCGACGGCCTGATCGCTATCAACCTGCGTGACGACGACGCGCTGCTGAACGTGCGCCGCGTGCGCGAGGGCGACAAGATTATCCTGGCCACCACCGCGGGCAAGGCGATCATGTTCTCCGAGGAGCAGGTGCGCGCCACCGGCCGCGATACTAGCGGCGTTCGCGGTATCGGTATGAAGGACGGCGTGAGCGTTCTGGGCATGGAAGTCACTAACGGCAACGGCGATCTGTTCGTCATCACCGAGCGCGGCTACGGCAAGCGCACGCCGGTCGCGGACTACCCGGAGCAGAATCGCGGCGGCCAGGGCGTCTACACCATCCAAATGACCGAGCGTAAGGGTAACCTCGCGGCCATGAAGACGGTGGGCCCGCAGCACGAGCTGTTCATCGTGACGGAGGGCGCGACGGTCATTCGCGTCAAGACCGACGAGATCAGCCAGACCGGCCGTGCCACCCAGGGCGTCAAGATGATGACCGTCGACGACAACGACCGCATCTGCGCCGTAGCCCGCATGACGGCCGCCAAGGAGAAGCCCGAAGGCGAAGCCACAGAAGACGGCTCTGCCCCCGAAGAAACCCCTGTCGATCTAGGCGACGGCAACGACATGCCAGAGGATCTCCTAGACGAGTAAGAGGAACTAGCTGGTAGAAAATATCAGACCCCATATATCGGCGGTCGGCGCACTGCGCGCCGACCGCTTTTTTGACAATCTTGAACCTCGCGTCGGCCCCGGCTGCCCGGCGGCATGCGAAGTCGATCGCGAGTTCCGCACGAGCCGGAGAGCACTTAATGTGCTCTCCGTGCGAG
>URDI01000079.1:0-5621 GCA_900546475.1 uncultured Collinsella sp. | reverse complement strand
TCCAGCCATAAAAAAGCCTCCCATTTCTTGTGTCCAAGAAATGGGAGGCAGTTCAGTGCGCAGCGGGGGTTCTTTCATGTCCGAGGACGTCCGCGAAGGTCAGCCCTCAGATCCTGCGGTGAGAGACCTAGGCCTCGTTGTACACCGTCTTGAGCTTCAGCAGGTGCTGGTAGCGATCCATGGCGGCCTGCTCGTTCTCCTTGAAGAGCTCCTCGGCGCGCTCGGGGAAGGAACGCGTCAGCGAAGCGTAACGGGCCTCGTTCATCAGGAACTCCTGATAACCGCCCGCGGGCTCCTTGGAATCGAGCGAGAACTTCTTGCCGGCAGCAGCCTCGGGGTTGAAGCGGAAGAGGTTCCAGTAACCGCACTCGACAGCCTTCTTCATCTCGGCCTGGCAGTTCTGCATGCCGCCCTTCTTGATGGAGTGCATCTCGCAGGGGCTGTAGCCGATGATGAGGGACGGGCCGTCGTAGGCCTCGGCCTCATGGATGGCCTTGAGGGTCTGAGCCGGGTTGGCGCCCATGGCAACCTGTGCCACGTAGACGTAGCCGTAGCTCATGGCAATCTCGGCCAGGGACTTCTTCTTGGTCACCTTGCCGGCAGCGGCGAACTGAGCGACCTGGCCCAGGTTCGAGGCCTTGGAGGCCTGACCACCGGTGTTGGAGTAGACCTCGGTATCGAAGACGAAGACGTTGACATTGTGGCCGGAAGCCAGGACGTGGTCCAGGCCACCGAAGCCGATGTCGTAGGCCCAGCCGTCGCCGCCGAAGATCCAGAAGGACTTCTTGGTGAGGTAAGCCTTGTCGGCGAGAATCGCCTTGGAAGCGTCGCAGCCGCACTTCTCGAGCTCGGCAACGTAGGCAGCGGCAGCGGTCTTGGAGGCCTCGGCATCGTTGACGGAGTCGATCCAAGCCTGGCCAGCGGCCTTGAGCTCATCGGACGGACCATCGGCAGCGATGATGTCCTGGGTAGCGGCGATCAGTTTGTGCTGAACGGCCTCATAACCCACGGCCATGCCCAGACCGTGCTCGGCATTGTCCTCGAACAGGGAGTTGTTCCACGCCGGGCCGTGACCGTCCTTGTCCTTGCAGTAAGGAGCGGTGGCAGCGGGGTTGCCCCAAATGGAGGAGCAGCCGGTGGCGTTGGAGATGAACATGCGGTCGCCGGCGACCTGGGTCACCAGACGTGCATAGGCGGTCTCGGCGCAGCCGGCGCAGGAGCCCGAGAACTCCAGGTAGGGCTGCTTAAACTGGCTGCCCTTGACGTTGGCCGCGATGAGCTCCTTCTTCTCGGAGACGTTCTCGACCATGTAGTCCCAAACGGGCTGCTGGTCCATCTCCTGCTCGGTGGGAACCATCTCGAGGGCGCCCTTGGGGCAGACCTTGACGCAGTTGGTGCAGCCCATGCAGTCGAGCGGGGACACGGCCATGGTGAACTTCATGCCCTTGGCCTTGGGTCCCATAGCGTCGAGCGTGCGGGTAGCCTCGGGCGCGGCGGCAGCCTCGTCCTCGGTCATCGCGAACGGACGGATGGTGGCATGCGGGCACACATAGGCGCACTGGTTGCACTGGATGCACTTGGTCTCGTCCCAGTGGGGAACGACCACGGCGACGCCGCGCTTCTCGTATGCGGAGGCGCCCAGCTCAAACTGGCCGTCGGCGCAATCGACAAAGGCGGAAACGGGCAGGCTGTCGCCATCCATGCGATCGATGGGCTCGAGCAGGTTCTTGACCTGCTGAGCGATGGCGGACTTGGTCTCCTCGGAGAGCTCGACGGGAGCGGCATCCTCGGCGGTAGCCCAGTCGGCCGGAACCTCGAACTTACGGAAGGCGGTAGCGCCAGCATCGATGGCCTTATGGTTGGCGTCGACGATGGCCTGGCCCTTCTTCATGTAGGACTTGGTAGCCGCGTCCTTCATGTACTGCAGGGCGTCCTCGGCGGGCAGGACCTTGGCCAGCGCGAAGAAGGCGGACTGGAGCACCGTGTTGGTGCGCTTGCCCATACCGACCTTGGCCGCCAGGTCGATAGCGTCGATCAGGTAGACGTTGACGTTGTTGTTCGCGATGTAGCGCTTGGCCACGGCGGGCATGTGCTCGGCGAACTCCTCGTCGCTCCACTGGCAGTTGACCAGGAAGGTGCCACCCGGCTTGACGTCGCGGACCATCTTGAAGCCCTTGACGATGTAGCTGGGGTTATGGCAGGCGACAAAGTCGGCCTTGGTCACGTAGTACGGCGAACGGATCGGGGAATCACCAAAGCGCAGGTGCGAGACGGTGACGCCGCCGGTCTTCTTGGAGTCGTACTGGAAGTAGGCCTGGACGTATTTGTCGGTGTGGTCGCCGATGATCTTGATCGAGTTCTTGTTGGCGCCGACGGTACCGTCGCCACCCAGACCCCAGAACTTGCACTCGATGGTGCCGGGGGCTGCGGTGTTGGGCGCATCCTCGGCCTCAGGCAGGCTCAGGTTGGTCACGTCGTCGACAATGCCGATGGTGAACTCGCGCTTGGGCTCGTCCTTCTTGAGCTCCTCAAAGACAGCAAATGCGGACGCGGGAGGCGTGTCCTTGCTGCCCAGGCCGTAACGGCCGCCGACGACCTTGATGCCCGTCTTGCCAGCCTCGTAGAGAGCGGAGACGACGTCCTGGTAGAGCGGCTCGCCGATGGAACCCGGCTCCTTGGTGCGGTCCATGACGGCGATCTTCTGGACGGTCTCGGGGAGAACGTCGACGAAGTGCTTGATGGAGAACGGACGGAACAGGCGAACCTTGACCAGGCCAACCTTCTCGCCGTGAGCGTTGAGGTAGTCGATGACTTCCTCGAGCACGTCGCAGAAGGAGCCCATGCACACGACGACGCGGTCAGCATCGGGAGCGCCGTAGTAGTTGAACAGGCCGTAATCGGTGCCGAGCTTCTCGTTGATCTTCTTCATGTAGCCCTCGACGACGGCAGGGAGCTCGTCGTAGACCTTGTTGCAGGCCTCGCGGTTCTGGAAGAAGATATCGCCGTTCTCGTGGCTGCCGCGGGTGTGCGGGTGCTCAGGGTTGAGCGCGTGGTCGCGGAAAGCCTGGACGGCGTCCATGTCGCACATCTCGGCCAGATCCTTGTAGTCCCACATGGCGACCTTCTGGATCTCGTGGCTGGTGCGGAAGCCGTCAAAGAAGTTAAGGAACGGGGTCTTACCCTCGATGGCGGCAAGGTGAGCCACCGGCGAGAGGTCCATGACCTCCTGGACGTTGCCCTCGGCGAGCATGGCGAAACCGGTCTGACGACAGGCCATGACGTCGGAGTGATCGCCAAAAATGTTCAGGGCGTGGGAAGCGACGCAACGCGCGGAGACGTGGAAGACGCCCGGGAGCTGCTCGCCCGCGATCTTGTACATGTTCGGGATCATCAGGAGCAGACCCTGAGAAGCCGTGTAGGTGGTGGTCAGAGCACCGGCACCCAGCGAACCGTGAACGGTACCGGCTGCACCTGCCTCGGACTCCATCTCGACGACCTTGACCGGGGTGCCGAAGATGTTCTTGCGACCCTGGGCCGCCCACTGGTCGACATGGTCGGCCATCGGGCTGGACGGCGTAATGGGATAGATTCCCGCTACCTCGGTGTACGCATACGAAACATATGCGGCCGCCTCGTTGCCGTCCATAGACTTAAACTTACGCGCCATATACCCCTCTCCTCTCATATAGGTATACAGGCCCCAGCGATCGCCGGGATGTTGGCGTGATGGGATTTTCGCTGTTGCTTCCATCATCTGGCAGGCAGACTGAGCAGCAGGTACATGGCGTGGAGAGAAGGCATGCCGAGGCGAGGGGCAGCTGATGCACCCCACAGACTCGACCGCCCGTCTTGCACATGACCGAGCGCCGCAAAGGCCGCATGCCGGATGCTCCCGGGCACGCCCCGGCGATGGGAAGCGCCCGCAACGGAAATCCGCATGCGGGTTTATTGTACCCCGCCGCCAAGCTATATTTCGTCAAATATAGGTGGGCGGTAAAGGTTTGCCTTGGGTGACCGCCAAGGGCCAAAATGGCCCCTCCATCCCCGGGCGACTGGCTCTGGCGCGCCAAGGAGTGTCCCCAAGTGCCGGCAGAAAAGGAGCGTCCCTATCTGCCGGCTAGAGGGCACCGAAGAGGATGGCGTAGGTAGTGGATTCGCCGAGCTTGAGCTCGTCGCCGGGATTGAGTTGGGCGGAACGACCGGGCTCGACCTGAATGCAGACACGCGTGGCCCCGTTTACCACCACGGTTCCGTTGGTGGACGACAAGTCCTCGACGTGCCAGATATTTTGAGCATCGCACCAGATATGGGCATGGCGGGCCGAGACATCGTCGCCGACGTCGGTAATATCGCCCTCACCAGTGGCCAGCGCGCCAATCTCAACACCCTGCTCACTCGGCTGAATCCAGCGCGGGGCGCTCACGACAAAACTGTTTTGTATGCGCAGCAAGCCCAAAGGGTGCGCCGGGGCGGGTTCGCGTTCGCCCGCGGTCATCGACATGCCAAGCGAACGCGGCGTGGATGTGCCTCCGCCACAGGTCGCGTGCGCGTAGTCGATGGCATAGTTCACCGAGGACCGCACATCCGCCGAACAACCGACGGCGACAAACAGCACCAGCACGGCCTCGGCGCGCTCGGCGGGCATGAGTTCCGCCGCCTGGGACAGGCGATCGAGCGCGTTGCGATAGAGATTCGTGTCCTGGTGGCACTCTTCGAGCGCGCGTACCATCGGTTCACCTGCAGGACCGCAGACCATATTGATTACAGCCGTGGAGTCCATGGGATTGCGCTGGCGCAGGGCCAGTTGCGACATAATACGCGCAGCCGAGGTACCGTATTCGGCAAAGTAGCGCTGCTGAAGCGTGCCGACCGGCGCGCGAACGATAAAGCGGGAAACCCAAGAGCGATCGGCGGCTCGGCTCTGCGGGCTGCGGCCATCGGCGAGCGGACGGGACGAAAGCACCAAGCCACACAGCTCGATATGGCTCAGATGCGCCGCGCGCTTAAAGATATCAAACATGGCGCCGCATGGGGTGAGCTCAGCTTGAGATGCCATGACCTAGTCCTCCTTGGTCGTAGAAATAGAATCGGACGATACTTCGACAGGTCCGCCAAAAGTGCGGGCAGCTGCGGCGCCACCAGCAAGCGGAGTCGCCATCTGGGCTTTTGTGCGTCGCGGTGCCGAAACGGGAAGTTCAAAGGCAAAGCCCATCGCAAACAAAAACCACGTAAGCGTATAGGTTGCAATCAGAGCGGCAACAAGGCCGCCCATCACGGCGCGTTGAGAAAATACGCTACATGCAACCACAGCCAATACCGGAACCTCGCAGGCAGAAAGCGCAAGCACACCCTGCAGGAACCCCGAGCGCCGATCGCGCGCAAGTGCCCCCGCGGCAACGCCGGCTATGCCTGGCAGCGCCAACGCCAGTGCGGCAATAATACCCGGTAGCGACCCAGACCACACGAGCGATCCCAAAGTCGCCGTCACGCGAGCGCCCGATGCCAGCAGCGCGGCCGAAACCACGACCACAGCCCAAACCACGCCGCAGACGACCGCCGCGCCGACCATCAGCGCGCGACCTTTTGGATATTTTCTATAAAAACACTTACTTCCATTTGGT
>URDI01000078.1:0-6063 GCA_900546475.1 uncultured Collinsella sp. | reverse complement strand
CTTCGTTACCCGCACGGGTAAACATATTCTCACCCGGAAGAAAACGGACGCCTTTCTCGCCCGTCATGCCGCCACCTCCCCGCGCGCTCGTCGCCCTTCCCGGCAGAAGCTCATGAAGAGTTCCTCGAGGTCCTGCCCGGGACGAAGCGCATCCTCGTAGGCGAGGCGCCCCCCGCAGATGATGCCGATGGTGTCCGCCATCTGCTGCACCTCGGAAAGGATGTGGCTCGAGACGATCACCGTCGTACCCGCCGCCGCGAAGCCGCGGATCTGGTCGCGCAGCTCCTCGATGCCGATGGGGTCGAGGCCGTTGGTGGGCTCGTCGAGCACGAGCAGGCGTGGCCGGGCGATCAGCGCCAGCGCGAGCCCCAGGCACTGCCGCATACCCATCGAGAAGCGCCCGGCGCGCTTCTTCCCGGTGTCCGCGAGGTCCACGGCGGCGAGCACCTCATCTATGCGGCTCTCGGGAAGGCCCAGCAGCGTGGTGCGCACGCGCAGGTTCTCGCGCGCGGTGAGGTTGGGGTAGAGCGGCGCCTCCTCGATGAGGCTGCCGATTGCGTAGAGGTCCTCGCGGCGCCAGGCGTGCCCGGCAAAGAGGATCTCCCCGGCCGTCGGCCGCAGCATCCCGCAGATCATCTTGAGCGTTGTCGACTTGCCGGCACCGTTGGGGCCGAGCAGCCCGTACACCTCGCCCTCGCGGATATGAAGGCTCACGTCGGCCACGGCGTCCTGCGCCTGGTCGCCGCGGCCGAAGCGCTTGGTGAGCCCGCGCGTCTCGAGCATGTAACCCATGGGTTCGTCCTTTCTCTTCCGGGCGCGCGGGCCGAGTCGCCGTGCCCGCGCGCCTCACCTTTCGGGTTCACCATCCATGGTGGGGCGCGTTTCTAACGAAGCCGTAACGGCCGTTGGGTTCTTTTGGCGCCAACCCTTCTCGACCCGCACATCATGATTAATTTGCTTAAAGCAACAACTTTCCCGATCGATGTAATCACCGAATCAAAACGTGTACGTCAGCCATCAAAGATGCCGAAAAATGTCATATTTGGAGGCTGATGTACACAAATGCAGAATCCCGCACAACCCAGTAGCATCCTCCATATGTCTGGACTCTCTATGCTTACGCTGGATAGACATCGCCGGAACGGGTATAGTAGCGAAAGTTTTGTCGTTAACCAGCGGGGGAGTCCTGTGGGCATCAAAAAGAAGATCAAAAAGGAGCTTATCGGCACTTCCGATTACCCGTCGAATAAGATCTTTACGATCTCCAATTTCATCACCTTTACGCGCCTGATCCTCACCCTGGTATTTCTGTACCTGTTTGTGACGGATAACAACCGCGTCATCGCCATCGTTATCTACGCCGTTGCCGCCTCTACCGACTGGATGGACGGTCAGATCGCCCGCATGACCAAGACGGTCTCGTGGCTCGGCAAGGTCATGGATCCCATCTGCGACCGTGCGCTGCTGTTCACCGGCGTACTTGGGCTGGTGGTCCGCGGAGAGCTGCCCATCTGGGTCTGCGTGCTCATTATTGGCCGCGACATCTATCTGGGCATCGGCACGCTTATCGTGCGTCATTATCACCGTCGCCCCATCGATGTCGTCTTTCCCGGAAAGATTGCCACTGCACTGCTCATGACTGGCTTCTCGCTCATGCTGCTCGGGTTCCCCGTTATTGACGGCCTGCATCTTTTACCTTCAACCCTTACGGCCTTCCCGGGCCTCAACGGAAGCTCGGTGCCCCTCGGCATCTTCTTTGTGTACGGCGGCGTGATCTTCTCCATGCTCACGGCTGTCATCTACTCCATTAAGGGCGGAGCGGCCATTAAACAAGCTCTCACGCATCCCGAGGACGAGGACATCGACTTTCTGAACCCTGAAATCGAAGACTGATTCGTTGGGGTATGATTACGTACGGTTCATTATTTGCGGCACGTCCGCGATAAGTTAGGGGTTGTCATGGACAACATGGTTAACAATATGCCTCACAATGATAAGACTGCTGACGCTACCTGCGTATTCCGCGTGCCTTCAAGCGACGTCACCGTTCCCGACCTCATGGCCAACGTGCGCATCACCGCCCCCGTTCTGTCCATCGTCAAGGGTCCGCAGACTGGTGCCGCCTTTGAGCTCGAGGACGACGTGACCACCATCGGCCGCGATCCTGCGAACGGCATCTTCCTCAATGACATGACCGTTTCGCGTAGCCACGCGCGCATTATTCGCGAGGGCCTCGGCGCTCGCATTGAGGACCTGGGCTCGCTCAATGGCACCTGGGTCGACGGCGCCATTGTCAATGCGGCCCCGCTGCACGATGGTTCTTCCGTCCAGATCGGTACGTTTACGCTCATCTACCACGAGAGCACGCCGGAGCGCATCGAAACCGGTGAGTAGGGCATGGCCGAACGCAACTATCTGAGTATCGGCCAAGTCGTCAACCTTCTTCGAGGCGCATACCCCGATCTTTCGAACTCAAAAATTAGATTTCTAGAAGATGAGGGGCTCATTACCCCTCATCGTACGCCTAAGGGATACCGTCAGTACTCCAAGGAGGACGTTGATCGCCTGGAGGTCATTCTGCACTTGCAGAAGACCCGCTACATGCCGCTCAACGTGATTAAGCAGCGCTTGGAAAACGCCACGGACCTGTCAACGCTCGCCTACGAGGTGGGCTTGCTGTCCGATGTTCCGCTTAAGACGGAGCCCAAGGAGACCAAACAAAAGCTGCATCCCATCGAGACCATTCCCGATATGCTGGGCGTCGAGATCTCGTTTATCCGCTCGCTCGCCGAGAACGACCTCATTCGCATCATCAAGAGTCCGCAGAACCGTGAGCTCGTCGATGGTCGCGATTTTCCGATCATCCGCTACTGCTCCGAGCTGTCACGCTTCCATATCGAGCCGCGCAACCTGCGTCAGTACGTGTCTTCCGCCAACCGCGAATCCTCGATGTTTGAGCAAGTGCTCGTAAGCATGCTCGGCATGGACACCTCCGATGACGAGCGCGACGCCAAGCTCGAGCGTGCGTTTAAGAAGCTTCACGACCTGACGGAGGGTGTGCACACTGCGCTGCTCAAGAACCGCGTTTTTGAGTCGCTCAACGCCGTGGTCGAGGACGCCGACATCGATGCACTCGATGAGGAAATCACTCGCTCCGAGTTCACCAAAGCAAAAAACGAAGAAACTGTCGCGCCGGCTTCGCACGAGGATTCTCTCGTAAAGCCGCTCAAGGTCGTCGCCCCTTCGCAAACCGGCACCGCCACCGCGGGCAAATAACAGCTGCCGCTTATCCGGCAACCCATTGAAAGGTCATGCAATGTACGACTTCGAATCTCAAATCGTCGACATCCCCGACTATCCCGAGCCCGGAGTCATCTTTAAAGACATCACGCCGCTCTTTGGCAATCCCGAGGCGCTCAAAGCCATGACCGATGCCCTCGCCGAGCACTTTGCCGGCATGGGAATCACCAAGGTCGTGGGCCCAGAGGCTCGCGGCTTTATGGTTGGCGTACCGGTGGCTGTAGCCCTTGGCGCCGGCTTTGTTCCCGCACGTAAACCGGGCAAGCTGCCGCGCGAGACCGTAAGCCAGAGCTACGAGCTCGAGTACGGCACCGATTCAATTGAGATCCATGCCGACGCTATCAGCTCTAAAGATACCGTGTTGATTCTGGACGACTTGGTCGCGACGGGCGGAACCGTCGAGGCAACAGGTAAACTGGTGCGAGATATGGGCGCAAAGCTTATCGGTTACGGTTGTATACTTGAGCTTGCGTTTCTCAACCCGCGCGAGAAGCTCACGCCGTCTGATGACGATGTGGAGCTCTTTAGCCTGGTGACGGTAGGCTAGCCGTTACCCTTAGTTACTGGAAAGGAAGCTACATGCGCACAGCAAACACGCACAAAAATATGGCACGCTGCGCTGCTACGGCAACCCTCGCTTGTGTTTTGGGCTTGGGCCTCGCGGCTCCTGCCTACGCCGATACCGCATCCGACCTTGCCGCTGCTCGTACGAAACTCGAGCAGATCGGCACCCAAACCCAGCAGATTTACGATGAGCTTGCCACGCAGACGCAGGCGCTCGATCAGACTGCCGGCGAGATCACGCAAAAGCAGCAGGAGATCGCCGATGGTCAGGCCAAGCTCTCGACCTATGTCGCCGGCGAGTACAAAACCGGCGGTCTGAGCCTGCTTCAGGTTTTGACGGGTGTCGATGATCTGAGCGATATGCTCAACCGTCTGTTCTACTACGGCAAAGTTTCCGATAAGCAAGCTCAGACCATTCAAGAGGTCAAGGAGCTTAAGCAGCAGCTCACCGATAAGCAGGCCGAGCAGGAGAAGAACGTCGCCGCGACGCAAAAGAAGGTCGACGAGCTCAATGCCCAGCAGGCTGAGGCTCAGAGTGTCGTGAACTCCCTGGATTCGCAGCTGCAGGCCGAGCTCGCTGCCGAGGCCGAGGCCAACGCTGCGCTGCAGGCTGGCATTAATGCTAGCACCGCCGAAAAGGCCACGGTGAGCAACGACACCGCCGGTACGACCGAGAACACCAACAATGGCGGCCAGACCAACAATAACAACAACCAGGGCGGCAACACGCCGGCTCCCGCACCGCAGCCTGCCCCCACGCCCGCTCCGGCTCCCACGCCTTCGGCACCGAGTCAGTCTGTTGATGGTGGCTCCGTTGTTTCGCGCGCCTACAGCAAGCTCGGCTATGCGTATTCTTGGGGCGGCATTGGACCGAACAGCTTTGACTGCTCCGGTTTTGTAAGCTATTGCCTCACGGGACGCTACTGCCGTCTGGGCACCACGGTCGACTTCATGGGTTGGACCCGTGTGTCCGATCCGCAACCCGGCGATGTTGTGGTTAACTCCTACCATACCGGCATTTATATCGGTAATGGTCAGATGATCCATGCTTCCGACTACAAAACGGGCGTCATCATCAGCTCCGTTGCCGCCGGCATGAACAACAATTATATTTTCGTTCGCTACTAAGTGGTTTAGCTCAGCAAGCAAAGATGGACCTCGTATCCTTGGGGAGCGAGGTCCATTGTTTTATCTCGAGCGCCCGTTTTGCATGTAAGCAACAATCTAGTTTTGAATACTAGATATGCGCAGCATCTGTCCAAAAGATAGCTATAATTGTTGAGGAACAACTAGAAAGGACCCTCAATGAGCTGGGCACTTATCTCAGATTCGAGCTGCAATCTTCGCGATTGGCAACCGACTGCACCCCGTACCACTTTTGCATTCGCTCCTCTCAAAATTCGAGTAGGGGAGCGCGAATTTGTCGACGACCTTTTGCTCGATGTTCACGAGCTTAATGTTGCCATTCAGTCGGAAGCCAGCGCATCATCGAGCGCCTGCCCAAGCGTGGGGGAGTGGGCTGAGCTCTTTAAGCTCGCCGACAAGACGATCTGCATGCCAATCTCGGAGGGTGTCTCTGGAAGCTATAACGCTGCCGCTACGGCACGCGATATGGTACTTGCCGAGGAGCCCAATCGTCAGATTCACCTGGTCAATTCGCGGGCAGCAGGCGGCAAGATGGATCTGATCTTCTTGCTGTTTGATCGTTATCTTGCAAGTAACCCGGACGTTTCCTTTGAGGACGCCTGCGCTTACTTCGACAGTCTCGAGCAAAACAGCAAGATTCTCTTTAGCCTGTGTAATTACGAGAACCTTGCAAAGGCCGGACGCATTCCTAAGGCAGCCGGCGTCATTGCCAACAAGCTCAATATCCGCATTTTGGGCACGGCGAGCGAGGAAGGCGAGATTAAACTCGACGGCCACACGCGTGGCGAGAAAAAGATGCTCGCCAAGATTGTCGACACCATGGAGGCAGAGGGCTTTACAGGTGGCGAGGTCGTTATCGACCATGTTGAGAATGAGGCGGGTGCCCAGGCGCTTGCTGACCGCATTGTCGAGCACTGGCCCAGCTCCAAGACGATTATCATGCCCTGCAACGGCCTGGATTCATACTATGCCGAGATGCACGGGCTCATTATCGGCTACGGCATGGGCGTGGCTTCGGGCCGATAATGTCCAACTAGATAAACGCACGGGCGG
>URDI01000077.1:0-6102 GCA_900546475.1 uncultured Collinsella sp. | reverse complement strand
TTCAACAACATCTTCCGGTTTAATTCGCGCTAATGATACTAACTTATCTGAAGTACGCCAAGCTCCGACGAGGACCCGCAGGACGAGTAACCCTGCCACCTGCCATTTGGGGACGGGGTAGAAACGGTAGAAATAGCGCTTGACAAATAAGCGGGGGCGGACGTGCCGAAGCGTCCGCCCCCGCTTTGATATCGCGATGCGGCTATGACTGCGAGATGGTCGTGGATCGACTACTCGTTGTGCTTCTCCTCGCGGCGGGCGGCGGCGCGAGCGTCGTGGATGCCCTTGATTGCGGCGTGCCGGGCGGTGCGGGCATCGTGCATGGCGTCGCGGGCCTCGGCGGCCGTGGCCTTGGCAGAGCGCAGTTTGGCTGCCAGGTCGGGATTGGTCTCGGCGACCGCGGCAATCGTGGGGCCGTCGAGCTCTTCTTGTGTGGGCTCGGCCAAAAAGTCGATGGCATATTGGGCGGCCACCATGGAGCCCTTGGCCAGTACCGACTCGTCAATCTTGTAGAAGCAAGAATGTTGGGCGTACGTGGCGCCAATCTGGGGGTTGCGCGTGCCAACAAAGGCGAGCACGCCCGGTACGCGGCGCAGGTACTCTGAAAAATCCTCACCCGAGAGTGTGCCGCGATAATGGCCTTGGCCGGTGGGGCCCAGGCATTTGATTACTGCCTGGCGGCAGCGCTCGCTCGAGGCGGCATCGTTTTCGACCTTGTAGTTGGCGATGGTGTAGTCGGTGAGTTCGGCCTCGGCGCCTAGTGCTGCTGCGGTGTGCTCCACGATGCGGCGCATAAGCTCGGGCATCTCCTCATGCGTCTTGTCGCCATAGGTGCGCACTGTGCCAGCGAGGTACGCCGTGCCGGCGATAACGTTGCGCGCGGTGCCGCCGTGCAGTTCGCCGACGGTGATGACGGCGGGTTCGTAGGGGCTAATCTCGCGCGAGACGATGGTCTGCAGGGCGTTGACGATCTCTGCCGCCACCATAACGGCGTCGTGGCCGCGCTGGGGCATGGCGCCGTGGCATGAGGTGCCGCGGACGTCGATGCGGAACCAGTCGGTATTGGCCATGCGCGGACCGGGCTCGCAGCTCACGGTGCCGGCGTCGACCTCGCTCCAGATGTGCGCGGCATAGGCACCGTCGACGCCATCGAGTACGCCCGTGCCGATCATGAGCTTGGCGCCCTGGCCGTTTTCCTCGCTGGGCTGGAATACGATACGAATCTCGCCGTGGATGTCATCGGTCATGTGGCGCAGAATCTGCAACGTGCCGAGCATCATGGCGATATGGCAGTCGTGGCCGCAGGCATGCATGCAGCCCTCGTTGACGCTGGCGAATTCCTCGCCGGTCTGCTCGGTGACGGGCAGGGCGTCGATATCGGCGCGCAGCAGGATGCGGCGGCGCGGCGTGCCGTCCTCGCGGTAGGCATCCGGCGCGGTACCGCGAAGCGTCGCCACCAGGCCGGTCTTGAGCGGACGCTCGTAGGGGATATTCATGGCGTCGAGCTGGTTGGCGATGTCGGAGGTCGTGCGCTCCTCGGCAAGGCTCAGCTCCGGGTGCTTATGGAAGTGCCGGCGCTGCTTGATGATATAGGGCTCAAACTCGGCGGCGATATCTTGGATGGCCGCGGTGACGTCGTCTGCCGCGCGAACCTCGGTTGCCGCCATTATTTGCTGTGCCTTGGTCTTCGTCATGGTCGATTTGCTCCTTGCTGGGTTGATCGCAAAATCGTACAGGCTCTCTCCAGTATGCCACCTGCCGCTAGGGCTGGTAAAGTTGCCGTTTGCCGCTTGGAGTTTTGTTGCAAGGGCGGGGGAGTACACTCGGGGGTGTTGAATTTCCTGCCAGAGATGGGGATGCCCATGCAACATATCGATCGGATTATCCGCTCCAAGAACGTTTTTACCGCGCAAGACGGTATCGATACCGCCCGCGAGCTGGCGATTGCCATTGCGGGCGATCGCATCGTCGCAGTCGGTGCGCCCGATGACGTGATTGACGCCGCACCTGCCGCCACGCCGGTGGTCGATTACGGCGAGCAGTTTGTCTGCCCCGGTTTCCACGATGCGCACCTGCATTTCTTCCATACCTCGGTTGGCTCCTCATCGTATATGCTCATGGATATGGGCACGTCCGAGGCGGCGCTGGTGCAGGACGCGCTCAAGTTTTCCCAGGACCTGCCCGACGACGCCTGGGTCGTGACGCAGGGCTGGCGCGATTACCGCTGGGATCCGCCCGAGCACCCTACCAAGGCCTCCCTCGATGCGGCATTTCCTGATCGTCCCTGCGTTATGTACTCGGGCGACGGGCACACGCTGTGGCTCAACAGCCGCGCGCTCGAAGCACTCGGCGTGACGCGCGACAGCGAGCCGCCGGCGGGTGGCAGCTACGACAAGGATGCAAATGGCGAGCTCACGGGTATCGCTCACGAGGCTGCGGCCATGCAGCTGCTGCCGCGCTGTCTTGAGTGGCTGGGCGAGGATCGCATCGCGAGCGCGTATGCCGACCAAATGAAACGCATGGCCGAGCAGGGCATTACCTCGATTTGCGACATGTCGCTCATGCCCATGCCGGGCTGTGACTTTATCCGCGACGACGTCTACGACAAGCTTCAGGCGATTGGCAAGCTGGGCATTCGCGCCCACCTGTTCCCCACGCTGTTGGATGACCAATCGCGCTTGGAAGAACTTCAGACCCGCTACGCAAACAATGCGTTGCTCTCGGCGCCGGGCTTTAAGCAGTTCTTCGATGGCGTGTCGAGCGAGCACACCGCATACCTCACCGATCCCTATACCAACCCGCGCTTCCCGGGCGACCAGGGCCGTCTGACAGTTCCTGCCGAGCGCATGCGTAAGCTGGTTCTGGCGGCTGCGGAGCGCGGCCACACTGTGCGTATCCACGTCATCGGCGACGGTGCGATTCATGCCGCGCTGGATATCTTCGAGGAGGCCGCCGACCTGTACGGCCTGCCCCAGCACGGCCATAACACACTCGAGCATCTGGAGAACCTCCTGCCCGAGGACATCGACCGCCTGCGCAAGCTCAACGTGGTCGCCTCGAGCCAGCCCTGCCACATCACGCTCGATCCGGGCGGCCCCGAGCGCGATTTGGGCATGGAGCGCAGCCGCATCATGTGGCCGTTTGCAACCTATAAGCAGCGCGGCATTCGCCAAGCCTTCGGTACCGACAGCCCCATCACGCCTGTTACCAGCATGAACGTGCTCTACACGGCTATTACGCGCCAAGACCCCAAAAGCCACTGGCCCGAGGGCGGCTGGTTGCCGAGCGAGCGTATCGATGCGGCAACGGCTCTGCGCAACTACACCCTGGGCAGCGCCTATGCAGCGGGCGACGAGCAAAACCTCGGCAGCCTAGAACCCGGCAAATACGCCGACCTGGTAGTCCTGGACCAAAACCCACTCACCATCGACCCCCAAGAACTCCAAGCCACCAAAGTCCAAGCCACCTACCTAGCCGGCAACCTGATCTACGAGCGCTAGCCCCATACCCCACCCATAAGGGGCGCGTTTCTGCAACGTGCCCCTTTCTTGTTCGCACCATCTGCATCGCCATTTTGCTGCACTGACTTTTCTGAATGCCGGGCCCGAATTAGTTAACCTGCCTCCCGTGTGGCTCCGGAGGGGCGGGGCATAAGGTTTATCGCGAGTTCCGCACGAGCCGAAGGCCACTTAATGTGGCCTTCGTGCGAGCAGGACTGCCCGAGCAGGAAACCTTATGCCCCGCCCCTCCGGAGCCACACGGGAGGCATCGCTAAGTTATCCCCCGGCATTCAGAAAATCTAAGTGCCAAAAAATAAGATTTTTTGACTCCGTGTTGTATAACCCGCCATTCGTGGGTACCATTCAACGCGTACGCAAACAAAAAGGGTTAATTCGCGTGGCATAACCACGCGGCCCAAAAAGGAGGAGACAAGCATGTCGTCTTTGAAGCCGCTTGCAGATCGTGTTCTGGTCAAGCCCGACGAGGCCGAGCAGAAGACCGCTTCTGGTCTGTATATCGCCAGCAACGCCCAGGAGAAGCCGCAGCGCGGCACCATCGTTGCCGTTGGCGCCGGCAAGGTCAACGACAAGGGTGAGCGCATCCCCATGGACGTCAAGGTCGGTGACGTTGTCATCTACGGTAAGTTCGGTGGCAACGAGGTCAAGGTCGACGGCGAGAAGTATCTGCTGATGCGCGCCGACGACATCTACGCTGTCGTCGAGGCCTAGCCTCGTCAGAATCTCTGATTCGTCTTTGAACGCGATCGTCGCATAGGACTCGGAAGCGGCGACGCGAGTCACATTTCTTTTGGAGGATTACCTACCATGGCAAAGAACATTACGTTCAACACCGATGCCCGCGCCAAGCTCGCCAAGGGCGTCAACACTCTGGCCGACGCCGTTACCGTCACCATGGGCCCCAAGGGCCGTTACGTCGCTCTGCAGCGCACGTTCGGTGCCCCGACCATCACCAACGACGGCGTTTCCGTCGCTAAGGAGATCGAGCTCGAGGACAACATCGAGAACATGGGCGCTCAGCTGGTGAAGGAGGTCGCCACCAAGACCAACGACACCGTGGGTGACGGCACCACCACCGCAACCCTGCTCGCTCAGGCTATCGTCAACGACGGTCTGCGCAACGTCGCCGCTGGCGCCAACCCGCTGGCCATCCGTCGCGGCATCGACAAGGCCGTCAACGCCGCCGTCGCCGAGATGAAGAAGCAGGCCAAGCCGGTCGAGACCAAGGAGCAGATCGCTTCCGTCGGCACCATCTCCGCTGGTGACCCCGAGGTCGGCGAGAAGATCGCCGAGGCCATGGAGGTCGTGGGCAAGGACGGCGTCATCACCGTCGAGGATTCCCAGACGTTCGACATCACCATCGACACCGTCGAGGGCATGCAGTTCGACAAGGGCTATGTCTCCGCTTATTTCGTCACGGACAACGACCGCATGGAGGCCGTGATGAAGGATCCGTACATCCTCATCACCGACCAGAAGATCTCCAGCGTTCAGGACATCATGCCTGTTCTCGAGGCTGTCCAGCGCGCCGGCCGTGGCCTGCTCATCATCGCTGAGGACATCGACGGCGAGGCTCTGCCGACCCTGGTCCTCAACAAGATTCGTGGCGCTCTCAACGTCTGCGCCGTCAAGGCCCCGGGCTACGGCGATCGCCGCAAGCGCATCCTCGAGGACATCGCCGTCCTCACCGGTGGCCAGGCCGCTCTGGACGAGCTGGGCGTGAAGGTCGCTGACATCACCGCCGATATGCTCGGTACCGCTAAGTCCGTCACTATCTCCAAGGACAACACCGTCGTCGTCGGCGGCGCTGGCTCCAAGGAGGCCATCGACGCCCGCATCGCTCAGATCAAGGGCGAGATGGAGAACACCACCTCTGACTTCGACCGTGAGAAGCTCCAGGAGCGCCTGGCCAAGCTCTCCGGTGGCGTTGCCGTCATCAAGGTCGGCGCTGCTACCGAGTCCGAGCTCAAGGAGATCAAGCACCGCGTCGAGGATGCCCTGCAGGCTACCCGCGCTGCTGTCGAGGAGGGCATTGTCGCCGGTGGCGGCGTCGCCTTCATGGACGCTGCTCCTGCGCTCGATGCTGTCGAGATCGACGACCCCGAGGAGAAGATCGGCGTCGATATCGTCAAGAAGGCTCTGACCGCTCCGGTCGCTACTATCGCCAAGAACGCTGGCTTTGAGGGCGCTGTCGTGGTCGACAAGGTTGCCGAGCTGCCCGCCGGCCAGGGTCTCAACTCTGCCAACGGCGAGTGGGGCGACATGATCGAGATGGGCGTCCTCGACCCCGTCAAGGTCAGCCGCGTCACCCTGCAGAACGCTGCTTCTGTCGCCAGCCTGATCCTCATCACCGAGGCTACCGTCTCCGATGTGCCCAAAAACACTCAGCTTGAGGACGCTATCGCTGCTGCTACCGCTGGTCAGCAGGGCGGCGGTATGTACTAAGGCCGACAAGGTCTAGAACTCCCACCGGGAATCCGGGGGCGTGACGGGGGCTTCCCTCCGGAACGTCCTCGGACATGCAAAGAGGCTCCTATTTGGCAAGGTGTTTTTTAGAATCCATTTTGCGCTCGGCCTCGAAGGC
>URDI01000076.1:0-6124 GCA_900546475.1 uncultured Collinsella sp. | reverse complement strand
ATGGACACCAAAAACAAGGAATAATGACACTGGAAGAAGCACAAAAAGAAGCGCGCCGACCATCAGCGCGCGACGAACCGCGCGGCCGGACGCATCCATGGGGCACGGCGTGAGCGGCTCGCCACGGAGCGAACGACCGACATTTTGCGCATAGTGGTCACAAAACGCCGAGAGTGCCGCCTCGACCGCCGCCGGCTCGGGACGATCTTTTTGAGAGCTGGACAGACAGGCCATCACCACGTCGAACAGCTGGGCATCGACAAACGCCAGCGCATCGCGTAGCTCCTCGGAATCCGGCTCAAGCCCCAGCTGCTGGGCCTGCTCGGCCGCGGCGAGCGCCACATCGGGCTCACGACGAAGCAACTGAGTCAAATCGCAACCGGGCGCATGGGCACCAATGGGATAGTCGGGCTGCGTGTCCATCTTGAGACGGTAGGGGCTGGCGATGTCGCGCGTCTTTTTGCGCGAACCCGAGGCGCCCGAAGTGCTCGGCACGGCTTCGTATGGCGCGACGCCGGCAATGAGCTCGTAAACCGTGCTTGCCGCGGCATAGACGTCAATCGCCGGCGACATACGCAAAGCGCGCAGGTCGGGAATATCGTCGGTGAGCATCTCGGGCGGGGCATAGGCAACCGTCGCGCGACGCAGCGTGGCATAGCGCTCGGTAAAGGATGCCTTGCCGCCGGTACCAGCCACGGCCGACGCAGGCTCAAGCGCCAGCGACGAGCCAAAGTCGATCAGGCACAGGTCAAAGGTGCCCTCGGCAAGCTGCCGGTCAAGCGGTAGACGCGCCGTACGCACCATAATATTAGCGGGCGAGATATCGCGATGGACAAAGCCCTCACCCACCAGGCTCATACGGCAGAGCAGATCGAACAGGTCGCGACCCAAACGCGCCGCCACAAGCGGCGACAGGCGTCCGGCATCGTCCACGGCGAGTCGCGAACGCAAGCGGGCGAGCGTCTCGCCCTCGACCCATTCCATGACAATTGCAGGCACACCGTCGACCTCGCCCCAGCCATAAAGGCGGGGAAAGCCCTTAAGGCCCGAAAGGGCGCGATGGCATTCATATTCCTCGCGAAACGCCGCCTTGAACTTGGCGACCAGCGCCTCGTGAGTTGCATCGTCGTCAAACTCATCGCGCGTCGGCAAGATGAGCTGCTTGAGCGCCACGGCCTCGCCTTGGGCGTTGACGGCACGCGTCACGCGGCCGATACCGCCACGGCGTATGGTGGCATCGTCGGCAAACAGCATCGTAAAACGACGCAGATAGGCAGGCAGTTCGTCCTGACCGAGCGCAATGGCCGGCTCAAACCCGTCGACACGCGCCAGGCGCAGGCCGACCATGGGATCGCGACCGAGCGATTGTGGTGTGGTGGATGCAAGATCGGTCATCATAGGGCAAGCGCCGCCACGTTATTGTTGAAGTTACCGAGCGCGACGTCATCATCGCCGTAATGGCCGACCCATTGACATAGGTTGGTGTAACAGCCCCACAGATTGGCGTACTGCTGATACCACTTTGACCGGGGCGAGAATGTCTGACGACCGAACTCGGCTCGAATGACAAACATCTCCCCGACCAGGCTGTCGCACGGCCTGGGATCTCCCGTAGAGTTATAGGTCGAGACCACGTCATTGGCACGAGAAACATAGCCGTCGAGCATGTTGTACTTGGTCACAAGCCAACTGTGAATGCTCTCTTCCTCAGCAGCGGAAAGGCCACCGGAGTTTGCATCGTTGTCAGTGTTGCCGCCCGTCGAGCCGCCGTTTCCAGACCCTCCGGCAGAGGAACCCGATCCTGAGCCGCCGCCCGAACTCGACGAATCCGAGCCGGAGCCAGAAGTATCCGAGCTACCGGGCTTTCCGGACTGCTGGGCGTCCTGCTCCTTCTGCTGCTCGACCTTACTCACCGTTGCCGCCACGCTATTGTTGGACAACCGATCGATGATCTTGGTGTTGGTGAGCACGATGGTTTTGCCATTGGCAAGCGTGACTTCGTTGTCTGGGGCCTCGGCGCCGTTCGCGTCGTCGGTGCCAAACACAATATGCGCGACCACACTTACCCAAGCATATCCAGTCGTGGTGCCCAGGTCACTTTTGACCTCATGCCCCACGCGCGGTTCGCGTGCGGCATGCGCCTGCATCATGGACGGCACGGTCATGCCATAGACAGAAACGCCAGCTATGACCAGCACCAGCGAGCAAGACAGCAGTGCGTACGCCCGCGGCGCCAAGCCCAGTCGGCGTCGCATGCGCACCGCGGCGCCGCGCTTTGTCTGAGTGCCACCGGGCCGCATGCGTTCTCCTCCAACAAAAACACGCCGCTCGGGAGCGGCGCATTCATTCGAATCCATATTTGAGTGTATCAGCGAACCCAAAAGGTTGCGAAACGAATGGGCAAATTAAGGATGCGAATGAAAGCATCCATGCGATAAGCGGATACAAAGCATCTTTGTTGCACAACAAACTTACAGTCGCACGGGGAAATTATGGCTACCCCGTGCGTCGCGAGGATAACATACGGCGGGAGCAGGCTCGTCACCTAAATCGTGCGACGGGCCTCAATGGCGCGCCCAAGCGTAAGCTCGTCGGCATACTCCAGGTCGCCGCCCACGGGAAGGCCGCTTGCCAGACGCGACACCTCGACGCCCAGCGGCTTGATAGTGCGGGCCAGGTAGCTCGCCGTGGTCTCGCCCTCAATATTGGGGTTGGTGGCGATGATGACCTCGTGGATGTCCTCGTGGCCCAAGCGTGCCAGCAGCTCACGAATGTGCAGCTGCTCGGGGCCGATCTTGTCCATGGGACTGATCACGCCGCCCAATACGTGGTAGAGACCATGGTAGCTGCCCGTGCGCTCAATCGCCTGGACATCGCGCGGCTCGCCCACCACGCAAATGCGAGTGGTATCGCGCATCGAATCCTGGCAGATGGAGCACTCGTCGGCCGTGGCGTAGTTAAAGCAGCGGCTGCAAAAATGAACCTCCTGCTTAACCTCCAGGATGGCCTCAGCCAAGCGGCGCGCCTCCTCGGCATCGGCCTCGAGCAGGTAATAGGCGATGCGCTGAGCCGACTTGGGGCCAATGCCCGGCAGGCGACCCAGCTCATCGAGCAATTTTTGCAGGCTATGGTTGGCACTCATATATATGCGCGTCTTAGAACGGCATGCCCGGGATGTTGAGACCGCCGGTGATGGCGCCCATCTGCTTGTTGGCGAGCTCGTTGACGCCGCGAACGGCCTCGTTGACGGCAGCCATGATCATATCCTGCAGCATATCGACGTCCTCGGGATCGAGGGCATCGGGATCGATGGTGAGGTTGACGAGCTCCATCTCGCCGTTAACGGTCACCTTGACCATGCCGCCACCGGCAGAGGCGTCGACGGTCTGGGACTTGAGGTTCTCCTGCGCGGCGGCAAGCTGCTCCTGCATCTTGCGAGCCTGCTTCATCATCTGCTGCATGTTCATACCGGCCATGATGGCTCCTTTACGTGCGGCCGCACGCCGAGCTGCAAGGGCAGCCGGAGCACGGCGGGACTTTCAAACTCAAAAATCGTACCACGGCGCGGGGCCAGCGAGCGGGGCGGACGTGTTCCCTCAGTCGATATACATGTCCTGGAGTGCAAGCCGCACCCAAAGATTATGCGAAGTTGAATAATTCGCATCTGCATATTATTGAAAGCTAAATCTTGTAGAGCCGGAATCCGACATTTTCTGCGTACCACTAAATGGCTAAATGCCGAACCGCTGCTCGAGGCGGCGCTCATGATGGCAGGGTATAATTTGATTGTCACAGACAGCAATTTGGAGGTGCCCCCATGAATGCCCCCGACGCGCTCCAAAACATCCGCTCAAAACACCCCGTTGCATATGTGGTTCTCTATCTCTTTGTCGGCTGGGCATTACTGGTTGTCATCACCCATGCTATAGCCTTTGGAGCAGAACTGCTGATAGCCAGCTCGGACCAGCCCGTCGTCAAATGGGAAGCGACCGATGAGTGCACCGACGGGACCCGGACCGTTTACTACAACAGCCCGTCCCTTTACCAAGAGCTCAAGGTCAAGATAAAAGATTCCAAGATTGTTGATGCCGAGCCAGGCTCTTTTTTGACAATCGGAACAGTTGCCAACGACATGCAAGTCGAGTACACAGACAGTCGTGCGACGTATCGTGTCGACCTCAGCACCCTAGGACGACCGTCGCGTACCTGCCTGCTCGAATGCGAGATGCGCGGCACCACGCTACACATGTCCGAAATACAGATGCGCCCGGGCAAAGAGACCCTAAAGAGCTAGGGGGCCAAGTCCAGCAAGCGACTCTCAGCAGTAGAACGATAGCCCGCCGGTTGTTTCTTTCCAACGTTTGCAAATCAGCGCATGGTTAGATGAAACAAACTGCATGATATCGCGTAAATCCCGAGCAGGAATATCGCCCTTGTTATGGGCCAGCTTGCATCCGCCGGAGCGGGTAAGCCATATCTTGGTTGCCTCGGCAGTAGGGCGCTTGACCGCAACGTGAACATGGACAGGTTCGCCGTTCTCCCCCGTCCAGAAGAAGATGATGTACGGCCCGAGTCGAAACAGACTAGGCATAGACTCGTCCGCCTTCGTAGGCAAAACGCAGGATGAGCGGGGCATTGTTACGCACGAAATCATCGAGTTCTTTGAGGTCCGCTTCGCTAAAGCCCTCGTGTGACACCCAATTGAATGCCGGCAAGATACACTCCGCCGTGTCAAAACCCCAATCGCGCGGGCGCTCCACAACAACCTTCACCGTGTTGTCCTCACGGACTTCGGAATACGAAACCTGCGTATCGTCCTCGAGGCGGACATATTCCCACATCATAAGCTCGCTCCGTTCAAAGGGTTCTCTTCTTGAGCAGTATACCCGCCCACACGGTTACTCCACCGGCTTGAAGATGGTGGACTGGCCGAAGACGCTGCGGATGAGGGCTTTGGCCTCGTCCTCGGTCTGCGGGATGCTCGGGGCTGCACCCTGATGGCCGAAGGGGCTGCCGGCGCCGGGGTTGGATTCCCAAGGAACTGCGGGGGCATCGTCGCTGGCGGTAGCAGACGTCGCGGCTGCGGGGGCCGCGGGAGCCTCAGGCGCAGTGGCGGACTTGGGCGCGGACGCCGCACCCGGCACGTCGAACGGAGGCAGATCGTTCCCACCAGCATCGGCAGCAAAACCAGCAACCATGGCGTCGTCGTAGGGCACCTGCTCGGATTCCCACGGTGCAGACTGCGCGGCAGGCTGAGATTTGGGAGCGGCAGAGCGCTCGGGCGCACGGGGCGCGGGCTCAGTCGGGAGCTTACCCGTGGCAGGAGCGCCGGCGGGGTTGTCGGAGCGTAGCCAGGGGGCTTTGCCCAGGTCAGACGACTTGGGCGCGGGCGAGGCGGGCTTGGGAGCGGGTGTCGGAGCAGCCGGTTTGGCCGTGACGGGCTTAGGCGCCGACGGGGTCGGTGCCGCTACCGGTGCCGCTTTTGGCTGCGTCGCGCTGGCGCTCGAGGATGCAGGGGCCGCCGAGGACACGAGTTGCGGGTCCGCAGATACCGCAGCCCGTGCAGATGGAGAATGCTCCTCATGTTGAGGAGCCGGCGTGCCACCCCCATCCAAGACATAGTCGACGGTACGACGACCGAAGACCGCGCAAACCGTCGGCAGGACCACCGACTGCGTATCGGCGCGACCGAGCATCTTGATGGCAAAAGTCGAACCCGCGGGGAACGAGACCGTGAGCTTGGAGCCGTCGTCGGCCGTGGCGCGGGCGTTGAGCAAAAGCCCTGCGTAGGAAGCCTGACGCGCCTTGACACGCTCGACAACCTCGGCCCATTTGCGCTGCAGCTCTCCGGCATCATCGACCGCGGGCGTCTCGGCAGTACCGGCGGCGGCAACCTGGGCGGCATTGTTGGACTGGGGCTTAGGTGCCGGAGCGGTGGCAGGCGCGGGGGCCGCAACGGGCTGAGGCATCGGAGCCGGCGCAGACTGAGGTGCAGGCGCTGCAGGCTTGGAAGCTGACACGGGCGCAGGCTGAGCCGCCGGAGCGGCAGCACCACGGTCCCAAGGCATACCGCCCTGGCGCCGTACTTTACAGGAAAGGCTTGGTTGGATCAATTTGCCGAAAC
>URDI01000075.1:0-6304 GCA_900546475.1 uncultured Collinsella sp. | reverse complement strand
ATGTGCAGCTACTCCTGCAATGACGTGCCGCCGCCGTCAACAACGGCGAACTCGCCTTTGTGGCGCCGGCGGACGAGTGCCTGTGCGGCACGGCGACGCTCATCGAGCAGCTGGCCCAGACCAAGGGCATCCCGGTCACGCGCGTAGATATTCCCGCGCAGCTTAAGGGCGCGCTGTTCCTGGTGAGCGACGAGCACGGCGTGGTCCCCGCAACCGAGACGGACGCCGCCGAGGCCGACGCCGCCACGGTCGCCTTCTTTGTCGACGGCTACGAAAAGCTTCGCGCCCGCCGCTAAATGATTATTCTGGGACGGGGATTAAAGAATCATTTTGGTTCCCGCCACCGCTGCGAGTGCGAGGCGGACAAAACGCCCCCGCTCGCGAACAATTCTGTCACCTTGGCGACGTGCGTGGCGCGCACCTGCAGTTTCGCAGCCATAATGGTGGCAAGACAATCAAGAGGGGAGCGGAATCCATGGCGCTAATCTATATCGTTGAGGACGACGAGCCCATTCGTCGTGAGCTTGTCGACATCCTTGCCCGCGCCGGGTTTGAAATCGAGGCCTGCGAATCGTTCGAGCATGTCTCGCGCGATATTCTCGCCGCCGCGCCCGACCTGGTGCTGCTCGACCTCACGCTTCCCGTCAAGGACGGCCAGCATATCTGCCACGAGGTTCGCCGCGAATCCGAGGTCCCCATCATCGTCCTCACCTCGCGCACGACCGAGATCGACGAGGTCATGGCCATGACGCTCGGCGCGGACGACTTTGTTCCCAAGCCCTATAGCGCGCGCGTGCTCGTGGCGCGCATCAACGCACTGCTGCGTCGCACCGCGGCGTCAGGCGAGCGCAGCACGCTCGTCCACAAGGGGCTGGAGCTCGACCTCGCCCGCTCTATGGTCACCAACACGGCGACCGGCGACAGCACCGAGCTCACCAAAAATGAGCTGCGCATTCTCTCGCTGCTCCTGAGCCGCGCGGGCAAGATCGTCTCGCGCTCGGCCATCATGCAGGACCTGTGGGACTCCGACGCCTTCGTGGACGACAATACGCTCACCGTCAACATCAACCGCCTGCGCACCACGCTCGAAAAAATCGGCATCAAGGGGTATTTGACGACGCATCGCGGCCAAGGCTATTCGGTCTAGGGGCCGGCTATGTCGTTTGGCAAGTTCTTTAAAGATGCACTGCTTCCCGTCGCCGTGTGGACGTGCGGCGTGCTGCTGAGCTGCTTTGTGCTGACGGTCGCCGGCGCACCCGTTTCTATCGTGGTCGTGGCGGTTGGCGTGTCCTTTATCTTCGGTATGCTCGGCATCGTGATCGAGTACGCTCGCCGTCGCCGTTTTCTGCGTCAGTTGGAGCGCGCGGCAGAGGAGCTCGAGAGTCCCGCATGGGTGCAGGAGATGGTGCAATGCCCAACCTATGCCGAGGGCGAGCTCGAGTACGAGGTCCTGTGCCGGGTGGGCAAAGCCGCCTGCGACGAGGTTGCCGAGGGCCGGCGTCAGACCGAAGACTATCGCGACTATATCGAGAGCTGGGTCCACGAGGCCAAGCTGCCCCTGGCGGCGGCTCACCTGATTCTGGAAAACCTCGACGGCGGCGCAGATGACCCAACACGTGTCGATGACCTGGGTCGCGAGTTGGCTCGCGTGGAACGCTATATCGACCAGGCGCTGTACTACGCGCGCTCGGAAGTCGTGGAGCGCGACTACCTGATTCGCCGCTGGGACCTTAAGACCTTGGTGACGGGTGCGATTAAGGCCAACGCGCGCGAGCTCATTGCGGCGCACGTGGCTCCGGTGTGCGAGAACCTCGACTTCGAGGTCTTTACCGACGAAAAATGGCTCGAGTTTATCCTGGGCCAGCTCATTCAGAACAGCATTAAATATGCGCGCGAGGACGGCGCGAAGATCGTGTTTTCGGGCGCGTTACTGGACGAGGGCCTGGCGAGCGAGCGCATCGAGCTCACCGTTGCGGACAACGGCTGCGGCGTGTGTGCGGCAGACCTGCCACGCGTGTTCGAGAAGGGCTTTACCGGCGACAACGGCCGCACCACCAAGCGCGCAACGGGCATCGGCCTCTACCTGGTGGCGCGCCTATGCTCCAAGATGGGCATCGACGTCACCGCAGCGTCCGAGCCCAGCGAAGGCTTCGTCGTCACGTTCGCCTTCTCAACGAATAAGTTCCAATATTTCGAGTAACGCACGCGGCAGACGTCCGCCCAAACAAAACGTGCCGCCCCAACCAGGGCGGCACGCCATTTTTTATCAGCCAACTCGTTGAAGTACGGTGACGAAGGCGCAAGGCCGGGAGGGGTTATCAAAGCCGACATCCCGCAGCCGCGAAGCGGCGAGGACGTCGGCGTGATAACCCCGCAGGCCTTGCGCCGACGGGAAGGAACCTACTTCACGACCAAAATGTCGCAGTCGGTGTTGCGCAGCAGGAACGTCGAAATTGAACCCAGGAGCGCATACTTGATCGAGGACAGGCCGCGGGCGCCGCAGAGCACCAGGTCGGGCTTGACCACGTCGAGCATCTCGTCTTTGAGCGTCTCGCGAATACGACCGGCACGTATCATAACCTCGACCTCGGGAATATCGGGATTGGCCTTGGCCTCTTCGAGCTGCTTTTCGATGGAGTTCTTAAAGGCCTCCTCCAGACCGTTGACCAAATCGACCGGATAGGAGCCGGCGCTCTCGAGCGCCGTGGAATCGATAACGTGGCCGATAATCAGCTTGGCGCCGTTGTTCGCGGCGACCTTGATGGCGCGTGCGAGCACAAAATCCTGCTGCTCAGTACCGTCGAGTGAAACAAATACCTTGGTGTAACCCTCGTTCATGGTTTCCTCCTTGGTCTATCGCACGGGCGCGGGGCTCGTGCGTCGGGCGGGCGCGGGTGCGTTGACCGCCGGACACTTTATCTTGTTGCAGTTATACCCAAGGATTTCGGTTTAACTGCTCGCAATTCTGTGAACGGGCGAGTTTTTTGGTAAGGGTAGGCGCGGTCGCACCGCCAACGGTTGATAATGGGACATCGCCCGCATCGTCCGCAGAACATCTACCGGCGGGTGTCTAACGAGGGGGTCCCTTTGGATATTATCGAGCTTCTAAAATCTGCCTTCATGGGCCTGGTCGAGGGCATCACCGAATGGCTGCCCGTTTCGTCGACGGGCCACATGATCTTGGTGGACGAGTTCGTCAAGATGAACGTGAGCGAGACGTTCTGGAATATGTTCCTGGTCGTGATTCAGCTCGGCGCCATTCTGGCCGTCTGCGTGCTGTTTTTCCACGAGCTCAACCCGTTCTCGCCCAGCAAGGGCAAGGAGGGCCGTCGCGACACCTGGGTGCTGTGGGGCAAGATTGTGCTCGGTTGCATTCCTGCGGCGGCGATCGGCCTGCCGCTCAACGACTGGATGGAGGAGCATTTCTACAACGCTCCCGTCGTGGCGCTGGCGCTCATTGTGTACGGCGTGCTGTTTATCGTGATCGAGAACTGGCGCGCGAGCAAGCGCGAGGAAATGGCCGTTGCCGGTTCGTTTGGTTCGCGTGCTGTGGTGTCGGGTGGACGTCCCGCCGGTGCGCACTTTGCGGCGCCCCCCACGGCTACCGCTGAGGATGAGGACGATGACGAGAATCTGGACTTTGGTTCCATCGCCACGCTCGAGGACCTCAGCTGGAAGACTGCGCTGGGTATCGGCTGCTTCCAGGTGCTTTCGCTGGTGCCTGGTACGTCTCGCTCCGGTTCTACCATTATCGGCGGCCTGCTTTTGGGCTGCACGCGCTCGGTGGCGTCTAAGTTCACGTTCTTCCTGGCCATCCCTGTCATGTTTGGCGCGAGTGCGCTCAAGCTGGTCAAGTACTTCATCAAGGGCGGCACGTTCGGCACCAACGAGATCGCCATCTTGGGCGTGGGCTGCGTTGTTGCCTTTGTGGTTTCGCTCATCGCCATCAAGTGGCTCATGGGCTTCGTCCGCCGTCACGACTTTAAGTGCTTCGGTGTTTACCGCATCATCCTGGGCATCGTAGTGCTCGCATACTTCTTCGTTCTGGAGCCCATGCTCGGCCTCTAACTTAGTCGACGCTGCGCGGCGGCCAGAGCGACAGCTTGTCATTCAAAGAGGATGGCATGACCAAAAGGTCTATGCTGCCCTCTTTTTTGGGCGATGGGGTGGGTCCGATGGTGGCGCACGGAGTCGTGGTGTGATTTGCGTCGGTGTCCGCGCGGCTCGGTATACTGGTACGGCTCAAACTATGGCGCTGCCCGCAGGCGCGCCGTCCGTCAGATGAGGAGTCGCCCATGACCCAGCCCCTGCCCTGGGAAAAGAACACTGCCGCGCCCGTGCCGCCCGCGCCGGAACCCGTGCCACTCGATGCATACACCGCCCCCGCTGCGCCGGAGCCCGAGCTCGTTCCGCTCGACATCTACGACGCTCCCGCGCCGGCGCCCAAGCCCGCCAAGCCGCTCGTCGACATCGACAGCCTTAATCCCGCCCAGCGCGAGGCGGTCCTGTCCACCGAGGGCCCGTTGCTGGTGCTCGCCGGCGCCGGCTCGGGCAAGACCCGCGTCTTGACCTTCCGCATCGCACATATGCTCGGCGACCTGGGTGTTAAGCCTTGGCAGGTTCTTGCCATCACGTTTACCAACAAGGCTGCGGCCGAGATGCGCGAGCGTCTGGCGGCACTCATCCCAAGCGGCACCCGTGGCATGTGGGTGTGCACCTTCCATGCCATGTGCGTGCGCATGCTGCGCGAGGACGCCGACCTGCTGGGCTATACCGGTCAATTCACCATCTACGATGACGACGACTCAAAGCGCATGGTGCGCGACATTATGCAGGCGCTCGGCATCGAGCAAAAGCAGTTCCCCATCAACATGATCCGCAGCAAGATCAGCTCTGCTAAAAACGCCATGATCGGGCCCGAGGACATGCTCAAGAGCGCCGATAGCCCCAACGACAAAAAGGCCGCGCAAGTCTACCTGGAGCTGGAGCGCCGCCTGCGCGCCGCCAACGCGATGGACTTCGACGACCTGCTCGTGCGCACGCTCGAGCTACTGCGCACCCGCCCCGAGGTGCTCGACAAGTACCAAGAGCGCTTCCGCTACATTAGCGTCGACGAATATCAGGACACCAACCACGTCCAGTACGAAATCGCCAACCTGCTGGCCGCCAAGTACCAAAACCTCATGGTCGTGGGCGACGACGACCAGTCCATTTATAGCTGGCGTGGCGCCGACATCACCAACATCCTGGACTTTGAGCAGGACTTTAAAAACTGCAAGACCGTCAAGTTGGAGCAGAACTATCGCTCCACGGGTCACATCCTGAGCGCCGCCAATGCCGTTGTTCGCCACAACTCGCAGCGCAAGGACAAGCGCCTGTTTACGGCCGAGGGCGATGGCGAGAAGATTCAGGCTTTCCAGGCAAGCGACGAGCGCGACGAAGGTCGCTGGATTGCCGGCGAGATCGAAAAGCTGCATGCCAAGGGTACGAGCTACGACGATATCGCCGTGTTCTACCGCACCAACGCCCAGTCGCGTATCCTCGAAGATATGTTCCTGCGCGCGGGCGTGCCCTACAAGATCGTCGGCGGCACGCGATTCTTCGACCGCGCCGAGATTCGCGACGTCATGGCCTATCTCAAGATGATCGTGAACCCGGCCGACGAGATGAGCGTCAAGCGCGTCATCAACACGCCGCGCCGCGGCATCGGCTCCACCTCGATCCAAAAGATCGAGCAGCTGGCGCGCGACAACCGCTGCTCGTTCTTCCAGGCCTGCGAGATCGCAACAGCCGAGACGGGCATGTTTAGTGCCAAGGTGCGCAACGGCCTGTCGAGTTTTGTGGCGCTGGTGCGCGAGGGCCGCCGCATGGACGGCGAGCTCAAGGACGTCGTCGAGATGATTGTCGATAAGACGGGCCTGCTGCAGGCGTTTCGCGCCGAGGGCACCATGGAGTCCGAGAGCCGCGCCGAGAACATCCAGGAATTCCTGGGCGTCGCCGCCGAATTTGAGGAGACGCACGAGGATATCGAGGGTACGCTCGAGAGTCTAGAAGAGCTGCGCGCGGCCGGTGTTGCCGACGTGCCGTCCGTCGCCGAGTCCGAGTCCGTCGTGGTGAGTGCGCCCGCGTCCGAGCCGGGGCCGTCCGCTCCGGCATCCTCGTTTGAGGCACTTGTCGGCGCTCGTGACGCCGCGGGCTCCAATCCGCTCGATAGCCTAGCCGCCCCGGCGCTCTCGCCGCAGGATGCCCTGGCCGCCGCCATCGCGGGCAACGCGTATGCCGTGCCAACAGAGCTACCGGCGGG
>URDI01000074.1:0-6570 GCA_900546475.1 uncultured Collinsella sp. | reverse complement strand
TCCGATCTCAGGGCCATTTTGCCGCTTGACAATGTTCAACTAATATTAAAAGGAGCGCCCCAAGTGCCGTGTCCGTGCGACAAGAGCGTCCCTTTTGACTAGTCGTTTAAGAACGTCCCAATGATTAGACGACTACCTCTACAGTTCCAACTCGTTGAGCCTTAAGATCGCCACGATATAGATCTTGAGCGCCTGCTTGAGTTGTTCCTCGTTGGCGCACTCGTTGGGGCCGTGCATCTGGCCGCCCCATGTGGGCAGCTCCAGGCCGGTCTCCTCGGGGCCAAACGAGACGGCGCGGGCAAAGTTGCGTGCGTACGTGCCACCGCCCATGGCGAAGGGTTCGGCATGCTTACCCGTAAACTCGTTATAGGTATCAATAAGCGCCTTTACGGCCGGATCGTCGGCAGAGACCGAGAACGGCACCTTCGCACGACCCACACGGCACGTCACGCCAAAACGGCCCACGAGCGGATCGAGCTGCTCGCGGATGGTATCGGCGCTCGTGCTGTCGGGGAAACGCACGTCAATGACCTGCTCAATGTGGCCATCCACCACGCGGATGACGCCGGGGTTGCACGTGAGCGGGCCAAACGCCGTGTTCGTCGCATCGATTCCCAGGCCACGACCATAGGCATCCGCGTGCACAAAGGCCAAGAACTTAACGAACTCGTGCTCGGCAGGCGTCAGCAGGCGCTCGTCGCGCGCACCAAACGCATCCTCGGCCTCGCGCAGATACGCCACGATCAGGCCGACGGCATTGACCGTTCCCTCGGGCATCGAGGCATGACCGCCAATGCCGTGGGCGAAAATCTGCGCATGCCCGTTATCGAGCGCCGTGATCTCCAGGCGGTCGGCGTTCTCAACGGGCGCCGGCAGCTCATCGACGGCAATCGCAAGCTCGCAGATAGACTGCGACGGAATGGCGTTGCTCGCCTCGGCACCGCTCCAGGACACAATGCGCCCGCCGTCGATCTTGGAGCTCACAAACGTCGCCCCAAACTGGCCCTTCTCGGCATTGCAGACCGGGAACTCGGCATCGGGCGTAAACAGAAAGTCGGGGTTCGCGTGGTTCTCCAGATAATGGTGAACGTCGGACATGCCCACTTCCTCATCGCAGCCCAGCAGCGCGCGGAAGGTGTAGCGCGGGGTAATACCGTGCTTGAGCAGATAGGCGCCGGCGTAGAGCGACAGCACGGCAGGACCCTTGTCGTCGATAACGCCGCGGCCGAGCAGCCAGCCCTCGCGACGCTCCATCGCAAACGGGTCGGTGTTCCAGCCGGGGCCGGCGGGCACCACGTCCACATGGCAAATGGTCGCGAGCTGCTTGTCACCGCGGCCCGGGATATCGGCAATGCCCACATAGCCCTCGTCGTCGCTCGTCTGGTAGCCGAGCTTTTGCGCAATGCCGAGCGCGCAATCGAGCGCGTCACGGACCGGGCGGCCAAACGGCGCGCTGGGCTCTGCATCGGCAGAAACTGCCACGGACGGATAACTCACCAGCTGCTTGATATCGGCGACGACATCTTCCCAGACCTCATCGACATACTCAGCGACGCTCTGCTCCACCTGATTCATGGACGACCTCCTTACCAATGAGCGGCGAGCGTGCCCGCCCCTCACATCACATACTTATATAGCGAAAAGTTTAGCAAGCTCGGCCACCGAGTGCACCACCGCATCAGCGCCCGCGGTCTCATGCTCACCCGGCGCCGCCGCGCCCGAATAGATGCCGATGCACGGCACGCCCATCGCGTGCGCGCCCTCCACATCGTTAAAGCGGTCGCCGATCATCACGGCCTCGTCGGCCGTCGCACCGAGCGCCGTCAGCGCATCGCGGATCGAATCGGCCTTGGTCTCGCGCCCCTGCGGCGGATTCATGCCGACCACGGCTTCGAACTGAGAAAGCCCCAGCTCGCCCACCATGTCAATGCACTTTGCCTCCATACGAGAGGTCGCCACGGCCAAGTGGTGTCCCTGCGCGACAAGGCCATTCAGCAGATCGGGGATCCCATCAAACACGGGATACTCATCCGGTCCCAGCTCGTCAAAAAAGGCACGGTACTCATCTGCCACCACGAGCGATTCCTCACGGGAGAAGCCGTAAAAGTCGTGGAAGCTCTTCCACAGCGGAGGCCCGATCATGCGGCGCAGGTCACCCATCTGCGCCTCCGAAAACCCGCGCGCAGTCAGCGCCTTGCGCGTCGAGGTCATCACCGCCCGACCCGTATCGGCCACCGTGCCGTCAAAATCGAACAGCACAACCGGCCGCTTGCATATCTCCAGCGCCGCCATCGGCACCCCTCTTCCCCAGTTGATGATTTCTACACCACCACTTCAAACTGTTGACTATTCAACAATTGAACCTAGCAATGTAGAGCAACTCCACTATACTTGTCGCACTTTGCTTTCAGAAGGCGGCGCTGCCGCGCCCCAACGAAAGGTGCAATTATGTCTTTTGCCATCATAACCGACTCCACGTCGGACATCTCCCCCGCCCGTGCCCAAGAGCTCGGCATTTACGTGATTCCGCTGCATGTGATTATCGAGGGCGAGGACCTGCTCGACCAGGTGCAGATTACCGCCGAGGAATACGTCGCCCGCATGGCCGGCTCCGAGCAGCTGCCGCACACCTCGCAGCCGAGCGCCGGCGAGTTCAAGGCGCTGTTTGACCGCGTACGCGCCGATGGCCACGACAGCGCGATCTTTATCTCGCTGTGCAGCGAGTGGTCCGCCTGCTATTCCAACGCATGCCTGATCGCCGAGACCCACGAGCTCGACGTGCGCTGCATCGATTCGCGCACCGGCTCGGGCGCCGAGGGCCTGCTGGTGGAGTACGCGCTTGCCATGCGCGAGGACGGCCGCAGCTTGGACGAGACCGAGGCGCAGATCCGCGCGACGCTGCCCGAAGCCCACCTGCTGCTGATTCCCCGCACGCTCGAGAACCTGGTCAAAAACGGCCGCGCCCCCAAGCTCGCCGGCCAGCTGACGCAGATGCTCAACATTCGCCTGGCCGTTTCGCCGGAGTGGAAATCGGGCGAGATCAAGGCCATCAAGAAGGGCCGCGGTGCCAAGCGCATCGTTGCGAACACCATGGCAGATTGCCTCGCGTTTTTGGACGAGCACCCGGGCTCAAGCGTGCGCGTGCTCACGACCGGCGCCGCCGAGGAGCAGGAACTTGTCAACGAGGCGCTCGCGGGCCAGGACTACGTAGACGCCGGCACTGGCCCCATCGGCTGCACCATCGCCACCCACGTAGGCGTCGATGCCATCGCCATCAGCTACTGCCCCCGCTACCAGCCCATCCACTAGGGGCACCTTTACCTCTTGCGGTGGAATAGGGACTGTTTTTGGCTTATTAGCCGCCAATCAATCCCTATTCCACCGCAACTTAGAAATCGGCGATCAGCCCAGCGGACCCTGAAACAGTTCCTGATGAGTGCCCATTCTCACCAGCCTAATCACTGGGTTAGTCTTATGGGGAAGATAAAGAACGACCACATCGACCAAGCCATCGGATAGGTGGAAATCGATGTGGCCGTTGTAGTTTCCGCCCGGGTTTGAGAGCTCGTGGGCGCCATACTCCGCCGGAAGTGACCCATGAGCCACAAGCTCTGCAACCGCCGCTTTAAACTCACTTTTTAGCTGCGGATGCATGCGCATCGTTCGTTTGTAGTCCACCTTAAATTGAGCCTCGACTTTAATCTCGAACATCGCTATTCCTCATCGAGGAATGACATAAGCTCATCAGCGTTATTGAATGACAGGCTATCGTCCGGCAAAATCCCCAGCTCATGAGCCTCGGCGATCACCATGGCGCGCCTCGTCACCTCGTTGGGCACCTCCGCCCTTCCTACAATCTCAAAAGGAATCTTTCGCTGATTTACCAGCTGCCGAACGGCAAGATTGAGATAGGAATTGAGGCTGAGGCCGACCGAATCCAAGAACTCAGTCGCCTGCTCCTTGAGCCCCTCTTCGATTCGAACCGTCGTAGGCTTAACTGTTGCTGTAGACATTTGCGACCTCCTCGCCCTCGTCTTTTACACCAGTATACCCAATATAAATGGCAATCTGATGTTAGATAACATCAGATTGCCATGCGTATTCATGTCGCGTGGGCACGATTGATCTACATCAGCCCGCTGAGCGCAATGTCAACGGCCTCGTTGAGGTCGTCGGTAATGTGTACCAGATCCGGATCGAGCGGGCTAATCATACCGGTGCTCATCACCGGGCCGTTGAGCCAGTCGAATAGGCCCTGCCAGTACTCGGTGCCCACCAGCACGAGCGGCATGCGCTTGACCTTGTGCGTCTGCACCAGCGTGAGAACCTCGAACATCTCGTCGAGCGTGCCAAACCCGCCGGGAAACACAATAGCGCCGGAGCTGTATTTGACGAACATAGTCTTGCGCACAAAGAAGTAACGGAAGTCCATGCCGAGGTTCACATATTTGTTGAGCCCGTGCTCGTGCGGCAATTCAATGCCTAGGCCAACTGACTTGCCGTTGACACTCGCTGCTCCCCTGTTGGCCGCTTCCATGATGCCGGGGCCACCACCGGTGATGACCGCCACGCCACGTTGCGCGATCTTGCGCCCGACGGTACGCGCCGCCCTGTAGAGCGGATCGGTCTTGGGCGTGCGGGCGCTACCGAAGATGGTCACCGCAGGTCCAAGCTCGGCAAGTGCGCCAAAGCCATCGACAAACTCTGCCTGAATTCGCAGCACGCGCCAGGGGTCGGCGTGCAGCCAGTCAGTCGACTCCTCGGGCGCCAGCAGGTTGGCGTAGGTGTTGTCCTTAGGAATCATGGGGCCGCGCATGACCACGGGGCCGCGGCGGTACGTCTCGTCGTAGGCAGGCTCGCCCTCGACGTTCTCATTCTTAATCATGGGTACTCCTATCGAGAAAAAGAAAAGCGGGCGGGGTCGACGCCATGCGTCAAACACCCGCCCGAACATCAACTATTCGGTATGGTACCCACGATGCATCAAGCACTTGCAAGCTATCGGTCAGCGGTCGCGCAAGCGGTGTTAGCGAACGTGATGACCGGCCGGCGCTCGCCCCTTGCCGTTGCCCGCGCTCTGCAAGCGCCCGTGCTGCTCTTAGTAATCCACCGCCGCAGGGCTATTCATCCAATCGCTCACGAATGCGCCATAGCGGCCCTCGATAATGGCCTGGCGGGCGCGCTGCATCAGGTTGAGCAGGTAGTAGATATTGTGCATCGAAAGCAAAATACCGCCGAGCATCTCCTTCTGCGTGACCATGTGACGGATGAGCGCGCGGCTGTAGCCGCCCGTGCACACCGGGCAGGTGCAGGTGGGGTCGATGGGGCCGTCGTCGTGCGCAAAGCGCGCGTTACGGAAGTTAAGGCGACCTTCGCTGGAGAACGCCGTACCCATGCGACCGGTGCGCGTCGGCAGCACACAGTCGAACATGTCGACGCCCACGCCCACGCCGCGCACGAGCGTGGTGGGGTTACCGACACCCATCAGGTAGCGCGGCTTATGCTTGGGCATGTACTCGCTCACGAGCGGCGCCAGGGTCTCGAACATGGTCTCGTGATCCTCGCCCACCGAATAGCCACCGATACCATAGCCCGGGAAGTCGCCGCACTCCTCCAGATGGCGCAGCGAACGCAGGCGCAGATCCAGGTGCATGCCGCCCTGAACGATGCCAAAGAGCGCCTGGTCATCGCGGGTATGCGCCTTATAGCAGCGCTCGGCCCACATGCTCGACAGCTCAACGGCGCGCTCAACGTAGGCGCGCGTGGCGGGATAGCCCGGGCACTGGTCGAGCTGCATGCAGATATCGGAGCCGAGTTTCATGGCGATTTCCATGTTGTCCTCGGGCGTCCAAAACACGTGGCGGCCGTCGTAATCGTTGACGATAAAGCGCACGCCATCATCGGTGAGCTTGACGGCATCGTTGTGGCTGAAGACCTGGAAACCGCCCGAGTCGGTGAGGATGGGGCCGTGCCAGTTCATGAACTTGTGCAGGCCGCCCAGCTCGGCGATGGTGTCCTCGCCGGGACGCATGGACAGATGATAGGTATTGGCGAGCACGATCTGGGCGCCGAGCTTCTTGACAGTCTCGGTAGGAATGCCCTTGACGTTTGCCTTGGTGCCCACGGGCATAAAAATCGGCGTCTCGATGTCGCCGTGCGGGGTGTGCAGTACGCCGGCACGCGCGTGCGTCGTCGGATCCTCGGCAATCAGGTCGAATTTAAAAAGGTTCTGGTCCATAAACTGGAACTCCTTGGTTGCGGTTCATACGCAAACCATTATACGGGCAACCCGCAAGAAGCACCGACTCGACAGAAACTGGTGCGAGGAGGATACGGCAGGGACACGGCAAATGAGCGTGGATTTTTGGACGCTTACCGGATGAGCGTGGATAATCTCCCACTTTTGCCCAAAGCACAGCCCAAAAACGGGAGATTATCCACTTTCATTCTGCGGGCACTCATTTAAGTACGTCCCCGATGAGTGGAGCTATTTACCAGCCACGGCAACGCCGATATTTTGGCAACGTCAGACACTATGACCCAATCCAGGGGCACGGAAACGACAGGAGC
>URDI01000073.1:0-6640 GCA_900546475.1 uncultured Collinsella sp. | reverse complement strand
CCAGCCATAAAAAAGCCTCCCATTTCTTGTGTCCAAGAAATGGGAGGCAGTTCATTGCCTCGGGGCTTTTTTCTTACCTACTGAAAGTAGTCAAAAAAGCCCCGTCCCAAATTAACTACTTTGATTTTGTGTGCTGTGCGAAAGTTTGGGTAGTATAGCTATTCAATGCGGCGGGCTGCCGCGTGTTAACCGCTACGTACCGGAGGTGTTCCATGGTTCGTGTCGACATAGAGACCATCGTCATGGCCGCCGGTCCCGTGCCATCGCTTATCGTGCTTCGTGAGCGCAGCAGCAAATCGGACTCGCCCGCGCCGCTGCGTTCCCTTTCCATTCAGACTGGTTCGTTTGAAGCTGCTGCCATCAGCCGCGGCATCGATAGCGGCCGCGCCGAGCGCCCGATTACCCATGACCTGCTGCTCGATACCGTTGACGCCCTGGGCGCCAAACTCGAGCGCATCGAGATCGTTCGCGCCGAGCCGCCGGTGTTCTACGCGACGATCGTCGTACTGGCCGATGGCGAGGAACGCAAGATCGACGCCCGCCCCAGTGATGCCATTGCCCTTGCCGTGCGCAGCAATGCCCCCATGTTTGTGGAGGACGACATCATGAATCGCCTGGGTACTGTTTCCACCCACGCCGAGGATGTCGACGACGAGCAAGAGTTCGAGAAGTTCGACGAGTTCGTCCATACGCTCTCCCCCGATGATTTCTAAATGTCTGGCACGCGAGCGGAGAGGTCGCTGATGGGTACCCGCGTATCGGCTGAGGCGGCTGCGATCGCCCGCGAGGCCCAGATGCGCTCGGAGGCATCCGAGGCGGCACGCATTGCCTATGTGACGCAGGCCCGCACGCTTCGCGAGCGCCGCGGCTCCTATATCAAGATGGTTATCGTCTCCGCCCTTGTCGCGGCAATCTGCTCGCGCCTTCGTGGTACAGTTGGTGCGCTTGGGTTTTCGATTTCAACAGGCTTGGTAATCTGGGGTGTGGTCGATGCGGTCATGCTGGCCAACCAGATCAAGGTACTCGACAAGCGCGCGATGGATATGATGCGCGCCCGCGACGCTGCCGCCAAGATCGCTGCCGAGGCACAAGAACTGTAACGACGCCAGACTCGATGGGAAGGTCTAAAGATGGCACAGGATATGCAGGACGCCGGTAACGTCTCCGCCGAGCTCGACGCCATGGTGTGTGACCTGATCGGCGCGTTCTTGGACGACCTTGCCGCCGGCGAGAACCCGGGCGTAGTTGTGGCGATCGAGGACGCTGCTTCCAACCGATATCTGGCGGCGCTCGACGAGGACGGCGAAGAGGCATGCCTCGAGGCGGCCACCAACTTTATCTCCGAGCACAAGATGGGTCTTAAGGACGAGGGCCTGGGCCGCATCGCCCGCTATGCCATCGGCTACACCGGTTGTGTCGAAATTGACGGCGGCTATCACGACGCCCTGCTCGTGAGCTTCTTCGAAACCACGCTCGAGAGCGGTTTTTCGGCATACGTGCTGTATGAGGGCATGGGTGCCGGCGATGGTTTTATGTGGAGCGACCCTGAACCTGCAGGTGAGGAAACCCCTCTTATCTAAAATCGCTAAAATAAACGAGTTTTCGGTAAAAGGCTCAATATTCCCGCTGAGCGTTGTATCGCTGGGCGGGCCGCATACGCGTGCCGTTTGTATATGGATAGAAGATAGGGGAACTACATGCGCGTAGACAATCTGAGGAACATCGCCATCATCGCCCACGTCGACCACGGCAAGACGACGATGGTCGACAAGCTCCTGCGTGCCACGGACGCCTTCCGTGCCAACCAGCAGGTCGAGGACCGCGTCCTGGACTCTAACGACCAGGAGCGCGAGCGCGGCATTACGATTCTCGCCAAGAACATCTCTATCGAGTACAAGGACGTCAAGATCAACGTCATCGACACCCCGGGCCACGCCGACTTTGGCGGTGAGGTCGAGCGCGTGCTGCGTATGGCCGACGGCGCCCTGCTGCTGGTCGACGCTTTTGAGGGCCCCATGCCCCAGACCCGCTTCGTGTTGCGTCACGCTATCGACACCGGCCTTAAGATCATGATCGTTATCAACAAGATCGATCGTCCGGGTGCCAACCCCGAGAAGGCCTACAACGACTGCCTGGACCTTATGGCCGACCTGGGCGCTACCGACGACCAGCTTGAGTTTGCCATGGAGCATGTCATCTACGCCAGCGGCGTCAACGGCTTTGCCCGTCATGATCCCGAGGACGGCAACATGGACATGTACCCGCTGCTCGACATGATCATCGACGACATGCCCGCACCCGAGGTTGACGAGACCGCTCCGCTGGCCATGCAGTGCGTGACCATCGATCACTCCAACTTCGTCGGCCGTATCGGCATCGGCCGCGTGTACTCCGGCACCATCCACCAGGGCGACCAGATCTTGGTCGTCAAGAACGACGGCTCCACCGCTACCGCTACCGTCAAGCAACTCTTTACCTTCGACTACCTGGGCCGTACCGAGTGCCAGGAAGTCGGCGCCGGCGACATTGCCGCCGTTGTGGGCATCGACCGCACCGATATCGGCGATGTCTACACCGACCCCGAGAATCCCGTCGAGCTCGAGCCCATCGAGATCGACCCGCCGACCCTGTCCATCGTCTTTGAGGCTTCGACCTCCCCGCTCGTCGGCCGCGACGGCGATATCGTTGGCGCCCGTCAGCTCAAGGAGCGCCTGTTCAACGAGGCCGAGAACAACGTGACCATGAAGATCGAGGAGCTCGAGGACAAGAGCGGCGTCGAGGTCTCGGGCCGCGGCATTCTGCACCTGTCCGTTCTGATGGAGTCCATGCGCCGCGAGGGCTTTGAGTTCCAGGTCGGTCGTCCGCGCGTTCTGTTTAAGAAGGACGAGAACGGCAACAAGATGGAGCCTGTCGAGCAGGCCGTCGTCGAGTGCCCGGACGAGTACTCGGGCAAGGTCGTTGAGGTCTTCGGCACCTCCGGTGGCATCATGACGAGCATGGATACCTCGGGCATCGTGACGCACCTCGAGTTTAAGATCCCGACCCGCGGCATCATGGGCCTTAAGAACCGCATCATGAACGTCACCCACGGCGAGGGCGTGTTCTACCACACCTTCTTGGAGTATGGCCCCTACGCCGGCGAGATCGGCAACCGTCAGAACGGCGCCATGATCTCCATGACCACCGAGAAGGCCGTCGCCTACGCTCTGGGTACGCTGCAGGAGCGCGGCCAGCTGTTTGTTGAGCCGGGCACCGAGTGCTACGAGGGCATGATCGTGGGCGAGCGCAGCAAGGCCGGCGACATGGTCGTCAACATCGCCCGTACCAAGAACCTGGGCAACCAGCGTTCCTCGACCTCCGATATCTCCGTCCAGCTGGTGCCGCCCCGCACCTTCTCGCTGGAGGAAGCGCTGGAGTACATCGCCGACGACGAGCTGGTCGAGATCACTCCCAAGAACATCCGCCTGCGCAAGCGTCTGCTCAATGCCACCGACCGCAAGAAGGCCGCCGTCCGCGCCGGCCAGGTCAACAAATAAGCGCTGGGCTTTATAGCGACTAACAAGAAAGGGCGCCGACCGCGATGGTCGGCGCCCTTTTTGGTGCATGGGGATTGAGGCGGCCTACGCCACCACAAAGGTGCCTGTCCCCTTTGTGGTGGTTGGTGGTTAGGCGGTGGGAAGGCCTGGCGTGTTAGCCGGCTGCTGCGGCTTGAGGTGGGCGTTGTGCCAAATGATTTGGATGACGTAGCCGAGCGTGAAGACGAAGGCTACGCCGCTGACAAAGTTGCCCATAAGAGGAAGTGCCGTGAGCGCGCCCGCGACGATACCGCCCGCGGCGGCCATGGCGAAGCGGTTTTGGTTGTGTCCGACCATGCGTGCGATCGCGGTACCCGTAAATGCCGCCGAGACCAAAGCGATGCCGATGATGCTGCACATGAGGGCTCCGGCGAGCGACAGGCCTGCAATCGAGATGATAAGCAGCAGGACGGCGGGAGCGATGGCGACCGTGCCCAGAAGGCCACTTACCCACAGTGGCATGGGATGCTGATGGAGCATGCCGGCGGCGCTGGCGGTTGCGCGCGGAAAGACAAGCTCAAGCAGGATAGCGACAAAGCAGGTGGAAAGCGCTGCGGCAACGATGCCGCCGATCATGTCGTTGACCGTAGAGGTGTTCTCGTTCTCGGTCCGGTCGATCTTGAGGGCTCCAACCTGGGCGCCCTCGGCCCGCTCGGGGTCCTGTGAGACGTGGGCGTTCACCGTGCCGGTGATGCGGGCGTTTTTACCCAGGATGAGCTTGTCGGCCCAGACTTCAACATTGCCATCGACGGTGCCGTCGATGGTAACGGTGTCGCCGGCAAGCGCCGCCGATTTGGCGGAGCCGCGCAGGGCGACCGTTTCGCCCGCCGCGTAAAAACAGTTGGCGGTGCTGCCGGTGTTGAGCACGACGTGCTGGCCGGCCACCGTGACGCTGCCATCGATTGCGGTTTTGGCGATATCGATGGTGCGTGCCGCCAGACGAACGGCGCCGCCTACGGTGCAATCGCGAATCGACAGGTTCTCACCAGCCGCGATAATATCGCGGCCGATGGAGGCGTCGTCTAGGTTGAGACTTTGGCCGGCCCAGTACAGGTCGCCTTCGATACCGGACGGAGTTGAGTCAACTTCGGTTGCGAGCACGTTTCCCGCGGTGTCGGTGCCGGCGAACGACACCGTGGGAAGTGCGGTGAGCGCGAGCGCAATCAGCGCGAATAGGATGGTGATGCGGGCCTGCGCTTTGTGGTGCCGGATCGACGGTACTTGGTTGCAAGGCATAGTGAATCCTTCGTTAGATACTCGACAGGTATCTAACAGGGTACCCACCGCGCGGGCGCTCTAAAAGAATCTCTCGGTTGCATTTCGAGGGGTTGTGCTGTGCTACCTACTTTTTACGGTGCAAAAAGCGCGCGATGTCTTCCTCGGTAGGGCTTTTAATGTCAAAGCGCAGTGATAGCCAGCGCAGCCCCATGGTCACCACAACGCATACGACCAGCGCGGCAACATTGCTCATGAGGCCGCTCATGACGAGGGCTACATAGCTTGCCGATCCGGCGATGGCCGCGATGGCATAGAAGTTGGTGCGTTGGAAAATGCCCGGGACCACGCCCATAAAGCCGTCGCGCAGCATGCCGCCGCCCACGGCGGTAAAGAAGCCCATCATGATACATACGGCGGGCGCAAATCCGTACACCAACGCCTTGTCCGCGCCGGTTGCTGCATAGATGCCGACCGAGATGATGTCGAGCAGGGGAATGAGTTTTTCGGGCTTATCGACGATTGCCGGGAAGATATAGATGATGGCGGCTGTGGCGATGGAGAGCGGTAGTGCCATGGGCTGGTTGAGGATGTAGACGTTGCCGACCTGGAGCGTCATATCGCGCAAAAGACCGCCGCCCAGACCGCAGACCACCGCGAGCGCGACCGCGCCCACCAGGTCGAGCTTGTGCTCGCGAGCGACCAGCACGCCCGAGATCGATGCCGCGACAACGGCGAACATCTCGAGCCAAAATGGGATAGCGACCATGGCATCCGAGGCGTGTGAAGTAACAGTCATAGCGGCGACGACGGGCAAGATGAGGTCCTTTGATTCTCGGGTTTGAACAATGCCCGTACATAGTACATGGTTGGAGGCGATTGAGACCCTATTGCTCGGCAAACGGTAGGGACTGGGAACGGTCATGGGTACCAAACATGTACATCAGCCTTCAAAGATGTCGAAAAATGTCGGTTTTGGAGGCTGACGTACATGTTTTTGAGGGAAGGGCGGGTTCGAATCCCTCCTCCTCCGCCGTATTTGCTTGTAAGGGACTCTAAACAAAAAAGCCCCCGTTTTCGGGAGCTTTCTCAACCAAAATGGCGGAGGAGGAGGGATTCGAACCCTCGTGACCTTATACAGGCCAAACGGTTTTCGAGACCGCCGCATTCAACCACTCTGCCACCCCTCCGCGTGGGGTAAAAACAAAGCAGGCTCGAAGGCCTGCTTTGGAATTAACTGGCGGAGAGTCAGGGATTTGAACCCTGGAGACGCTTTTGACGCCTACACGATTTCCAATCGTGCTCCTTCGGCCACTCGGACAACTCTCCGTTAAATGCGAAAGTCAGTATACACGAGGAATCGCAAAGTGCAAACAGAAAAGTTGGCATTTTTTAAAACGCCTTGCCGCGCTTGACGTTGCAGTGGGGTTTAAGGTGCCAAAAAACGGCTTCCGACCAGCGTGGTTGATCAACTCAATTGTTCAAAAAAGGGTATTCATAAGCGACTTGGCAATGAATTTAAAAATCTTTGGGTGGTGCTGTGGGCCACTGGTATGCATTTTGCGACCACAGCCTTGTGCCCGTTGACCTGCGGCTTGGCTCAGCTTGTCCCCACGGCACCGTATCTTGTCAACAGATCCGTCAAGCTTTTGGTCAGCATTTGGTTGGAATGCGCATGAAACGTCGTGTGAGTATGGGCATATGTGGAGGTCATGAGGTTGTAGCTGCATATTCTTGCAGCCTAGGAGGTTGAAAGATATTATTACCAAGTCTTTTCCTGCTTCAGGCGCACCTTCACGACCTGAAGCCACATTTGCCCAGAGGAGGTGACAATATGAAGGCTTATGAAC
>URDI01000072.1:0-6691 GCA_900546475.1 uncultured Collinsella sp. | reverse complement strand
TTCGAATCCGCCCGGGGGCACCAGAGGAATATCGAGCCCGGTACCGCAGCGGTGCCGGGCTCTTCTGGTTCAATGCCATGTCAAAAATGAAGCGCCCGCTTGCTGGGGGAGCAAGCGGGCGCCTGTGAGCGAATATGTTTGCGGCGAGAGCCGTAATGAGCGGTTGGGTTGCGACTAGTTGGTCGTACCGGAATCGTCGCCCGTGCTCGTGCCCGTGCCCGAACCCGAACCCGAGCCAGAAAGTGCAACCGTCAGCGTAATCGTGCTGTCGGTGGACTGTTTGCCGGTGGGGGAGACGCCGGTAACGGTGGCGTCCTCGTTACCGCTCACGGGATTGCCGTTCTGGTCACAGAAGCCAATGTTATAGAAACCGGCGTTGTTGAGCGCGGTAACGGCGGCGGAAATGCTCTTGCCGTACAGGTTGCCCGGGACGGTGGCCTTGCCGGACTTCTTGGCAATGACGACGGTAATCGTGGCACCGGGCTTCTGCTTGCCGCTGGGGTTCCAACTGATCACGGTGCCCTCGGTAACCGAGTCGTTCTCCTGGTAGCTCACGTCGACGCCAAAGCCTGCCATATCGAGGGCGTTTCGCGCCTGGGCCTCGGTCATGTCGGTCAGGTCGGGGACGGACGTGGTATCCGGGCCGCTCGAGACCTTGTACGAGATGGTCGTGCCCTTCTCGACTTCCTTACCGGCTTCGGTGCCCTGCTCAAAGACCTGGCCCTCATCGGCCTCGTTGGCCTCCTCGGTGGCGTTGCCCTTTAGGCCAACGCTTGCCAGTGCCGCCTCTGCCTGGTCCTTGGTTAGACCGACAAGCTGGGGAACCTCAACCTTCTCGGAGGGCTTGGGGCCCTTGGAGATCACCAGGTTCACTTTGGTGCCTTTGGGCTTCTTGGTGTTGCCGTTGGGGGTCTGCTCGGCAACCTTGCCCTCGTCGACATCGTCGTTATAGCTCTGGTCGATGGTGCCGACCTCAAGGCCTTCCTCCTTGATCAGCTCGACGGCAGTCTGCTGGTCCTTGCCCAGCACGTCGGGCACGGTGACCTGTTCGTCGCCAAAGAGTCCTGTGGCAAAGGCCACCACGATGCCGATGACGGCAACAGCTGCCACCACGGCGGCGATGATCTTGTTTTTGTTGGACTTGGGCTTTTCGACCTCGTAGGAGCCGGTGGAGCCCGAAACCGAGCTGCGGGCGGTATTCTGGCCGCTCACGCCCGAGACGGGACGCACCATGGCGCGCGTCTGATCGGAAAGCTCGCGAGTCTTGGTGGCGCCCAGCTCACCGGGGGCACCGATGATGCGCGTGGGCTCTGAAATGTTGACGGCACGACCGGACAGGTAGCTGTTGAGCACCTGACGCAGCTCGTCGGCGGTCTGGAAGCGGTTTGCCGGGTCCTTCTCCATGCACTTAAGGATGATGCGCTCAAGGTCGGCATCGACACCGGAGTTGATCTGGCTCGGCGGAATAGGCAGCTCGTTGACCTGCTTGAGTGCGACCGAGATAGCGTCGTCACCGTCAAAGGGAACGCGGCCGGTGGCGCACTCATACATCACGACGCCCAGCGAGTAGATATCCGAGGTGGGGCCGAGGTCCTGACCGCGGGTCTGCTCGGGGCTGACGTAGTGGGCGGTTCCCAGCACGTTGTTGTCTTGCGTGAGGTGGCTGTTCTTGGCGCGCGCGATGCCAAAGTCCATGACCTTGATGTTGCCGTCGGGCAGCACCATGATGTTCTGCGGCTTGATGTCGCGGTGGATGATCTCGTGCTTGTGGGCGACCGAGAGTGCAGAGCTGATCTGCGATCCGATCTGGGCGACCTTCTTGGGGTCGAGGGCACCGTGGCTCTTGATTCCGCTCTTAAGGTCGGTACCGCGCAGGTACTCCATGACGATGTAATAGGTGTCGCCGTCCTTGCCCCAATCGTAGACGCCAACGATATAGGGGGAGGAGAGACCGGCTGCTGCCTGGGCCTCCTGCTTAAAGCGTGCGGCGAAGGTTGCGTCGCCAGCATACTGCGGCAGCATGATCTTGACGGCTACCGTGCGGTCGAGGACCTGGTCCTGTGCACGGTAGACGGTCGCCATACCGCCTGTCCCCACCTTATCCTTGAGGAGGTATCTTCCCCCGAGGACCCTCTGTTCCATTCCTGCTCCTAACATAACTATTCGCTCAACGATGTGTGTAGTACCTACGATGTGGCCGCTGGGGCCGTGTGGCGCGTTGCCGCTAACTCTTCGGCCGCGGCGCGCCTCGGGTGTCCGATTCGATCATGGGCATCACGCTCCCTGTGCGGCGAGTGCCGCGGTCAGGACGATGCCGGCAATCTTGGCCGCCTTGACGTCGTGTTTGTCGTAATCCTCCAAGGCCACCGAGATGGCGACCGTGGGTGAATCGTAAGGTGCAAAGCCAACGAACATCGAGTTGACGTTGGTGCCGCCGATCTCGGCCGAACCGGTCTTGCCGGCAACCTTGACGCCGGGGACCTGGGCATCGGCGCCGGTACCGGACTGGACGACGGCGAGCATGGCCTGCTTGACCTGGTCGGCCGTGGCAGAGCTGACAGCCTGGCCCAGCGAGCGGGACTGCGTGGTCTTAACCACGGTTCCGTCTGGGGCGAGTACCTGGGCTACAAAGTACGGGTCCATGACCACGCCACTGTTAGCGATGGCGGCGGCAATCACGGCGTTTTGCATGACGGTGGTCTGCGGGCCGGGCGTGTGGTCCATGCCGACAGGCTGGCCGGCGCCGGCCCAGGCGGTCTCCCACTCGGTCATGAGCGACGGGTCGGCCATGATGGAGGCCGTGGAGGTCAGGTCCTGGCCGAGCTCTTGGCCGTAGCCAAAGGCGTTGGTAAACTGCACGAGCGTGTTTGCACCAACTTCGTTTGCCACCTGGCCAAAGACGACGTTGGAGGACACGGCAAAGGCCTGCTGCAGGCTGATGGTGCCGTAGCTCTCGTTGGCATAGTTGATGACCGGTGCGTTGCCGATGTCCATGGAGCCGGGCGCCTGGTAGGTGCTGGTAAGGCTGGCGGTACCGGTCTCGAGTGCCGCGGAAAGCGTAACGACCTTAAACGTGGAGCCCGGCGTGTACAGCGCGTCCATGGCGCGATTGTACATGGAGCCGTCCTCGCCGCCGCCCGCCTGCAGCAGGGCGTCGATGTTGGTGTTGTCGTAGGTGGGCGAGCTGGCACATGCGAGTACCGCGCCGGTACGCGGGTCGATGACCACTACAGCGCCCTTAAAGCCCTTGAGTGCCTGCTCGGCAGCTGTCTGGATACGCGAGTCGATGGTGAGCTTGGCGGTGTTGCCCGGCTGGGTCTGGCCCGCGAGCGACGCGATGGCGTTGTTCCAGCTGGAGTAATCCTTGGAGCCGGTGAGCGTGTCGTTCATGACACTCTCGATGGCGGTGGTGCCAAACTGCTGGCTCACGTAGCCAACCACGTGCGCTGCCAGGTTGCCGTTGGGGTAGGAGCGTACGTAGGTGCCGTCCTCCTGCTGCAGCGACTCGGCCAGCGTCACGCCGTCGGACGTGATGATGGAGCCGCGCTGGATGTACTTGGAGCGGGCGATGGTGTGGTTGTTGGTCGGCATATCCTGATAGTCCTTGGCCTTGATGACCTGGACATAGGTGAGGTTGCCGATAAGGATGGCAAACAGCGCCGTAAAGGCTAGCACCGCACGGGTTAGACGGTTGGCGAGCGCAACGCGGCCGAGCACACCGGATTCAGGCGTGTCGAGCAGGCGACGACGCATGCGCGAGCCGACGGAATGGCTGCCACTGCCGTAGGAAGACGAGGTGGCAAAGCGCGTGCCCGTCGGGGCGGCGGCAGATGCGACCTGATCATCGGTGATGGCGGCCATGGTGCCGGTGCCGGTAAGCTCGGCCTCGCGTCCGGTTGCCTCGTCACCGGCGCGCAGCAGAAGCGCGACGATGATAAAGCTCGCCAGCAGCGAGGAGCCGCCCTGGCTCATAAAAGGCAGGGTGACGCCGGTCAGCGGGATCAGGCGGGTTACGCCGCCAACGATCAAGAAGGCCTGGAAGCTGATGGCGGCCGTAAGGCCCGTGGCACTAAAGGCTGCGAGGTCGGATTTAGCGCGGGCAGCCGTGGTGAGGCCACGCACGGCAAAGAGCATAAACAGGATGAGCACGGCGCCGCCGCCCAAAAGGCCCATCTCCTCGCCGATAGCCGAGAAGATAAAGTCGGACTCGACGACGGGGATGTTGTTGGCCATGCCGTTGCCGATGCCAACACCGACCAGACCGCCATCGGCAAGCGAGAAGAGCGACTGGACGATCTGGTAGCCCTGGCCCTGGGCGTCCTTAAACGGATCGACCCAAACCTGGAAACGCACCTGAACGTGCGACAGGAACTTGTAGGCGCCCACGGCTCCAACGGCTAAGAGCGCAAGGCCGATAACGACATACGAGAATCGTCCCGTGGCAACGTAGAGCATCAGCAAGAAGATGGTGTAGAACAGCACGGCCGAACCCAGGTCGCGTTCGAAGACGACGACGAGCAGGCACACACCCCACACGGCAAACAGCGGCAGCAGCAGTCGCAGGCGAGGGATCTTAAAGCCCAGGATCTTGCGGTTGGAGATGGAGAGCAGCTCGCGGTTCTCGGCCAAGTAGCCGGCCAGGAACAGCACGATAAAGACCTTGGCGAACTCGCCGGGCTGGATGGTAAAGCCCGCGATGCGAATCCACAGCTTGGAGCCCGAGATCGTGGTGCCGATAAAGATGGGCAGCATCAGCAGAATGATGCCGATAATGCCAAAGGTGTACTTGTAGCGCATGACCACGTCGAGGTTTTTGACCAGTGCAAGCGTTCCCACCATGAGCGCCACCGAGACAAACAGGATGATGAGCTGTGAGATGGCGAGAGCGGGGGCGAGGCGTGTCACGAACGTGATGCCGATGCCCGAAAGTATAAATACGATGGGCAGGATGGCGGGGTCGGCGCCAGGCGCCAAGATGCGCACGGCGATATGTGCTGCGGCGAAGGCGGCGAAGAGGCCGATCGGTACGGCGAGCGTCTCAAAGGAGATGGCAGCGCCCGCGGTGAGGACGTACATCGCATACAGCAGGATGACGGGGAACGCCGAGGCGATGAGCAAGAGCAGTTCGGTGTTGCGGCGACTCATAAGCGGCACTCCCTTTCTAATTCTTATCGGAGGCTTCGGCCTCGGCGGACTGTTCGGCGGTTTTCTCGGAATCTGATTCGGAGGTCGATCCCTGGTCGGTGTTGTCGCGAATCGTTTGCGCGTCGATCACCTGGCGGGTCTGCTCCTCGTCGATCTGGTGGCGGTACTTGGATATCGTGTCCTGCGCATCGTCGACACTTGTTTGCGGAATGCCCGCCTTGAGGCGGTTTTGCGTGTCTTCGGGCAGGTCGGACAGCTTGATACTGGTTTCGCTTTCGAGCCAGTGGAGCTTGAGTCCGAGTGGCTTGCCGGGCAGGCCGCGCCAGACGGCGACATTGCCCTGGTAGGTACCCAGGTAGTACGAGCCGGTGACACCCGTGTAGGCCCAGATGGCAGCCGCCAGCACCAAGACGAGACCTAAGACGACGCCGATGGTGACGTTGCGGCGACGCACGCGTTGCGCCTCGCGCATAACGCCATCGTCAACCAGGTCAACGACTACTACGGTCACGTTGTCGTGGCCGCCGGCGGCAAGCGCCGCGTCCACTAGGTTGTCGACGCAGATTTGCGCGGTTGAGGACTGCGTGGCGATGTTCTCGATATCGCTATCGGGAATCATGCTCGAAAGGCCGTCAGAGCACAGGATCAGGCGGTCGCCTTCCTCGATATGCAGAGTGAAGTGGTCGGCATACATGGCGGGGTCTGAGCCCAGCGCACGGGTGATGACCGAACGGTTGGGGTGGACGCGAGCCTCGTCTGCCGTTATCTCGCCGGCGTCCACGAGCTCCTCCACGTAGGAGTGGTCGCGGGTCACGCGGATGAGCGTGCCCTCGTGGAGCAGGTAGGCGCGAGAGTCGCCCACGTGGGCGATGGCGAGCGTGTCGTTTTCGATATAGGCGCAAGTGGCTGTGCAGCCCATGCCGGGCTTGCCTAGGCCGTTCAGGGCGGCCTCGATTACGGCGGCGTTGGCTGCCTCGACGGCTGCGGCCAGGCGTGCTGCGTCGGCGGACTGCGGGGCCGTCTTGGCAATAGTCTCGACGGCGATGGAAGAGGCTACCTCGCCGGCGGCGTGACCGCCCATGCCGTCGCATACGCAAAAGAGCGGCGACTGCACCAGGTAGGAATCCTCATTGTGCGGGCGCACACAGCCAACGTCGGAGCGGGCACCCCACATGAGTTGCGTGGTGGTGCCGGCATCATAGGTCGAGTCGGTCTCGATGCGCTCCTCGGTCAGGGGCTCAAAGCTCATGGTCGAGCCGGGGTCTTTGAGCTTGGCTTCAACGGCGGCTACGTCGATCTCGGCTGTGTCACCGGGAGAGACGGTGTCGGTCTCGGCGTTTGATTCGGAATCGCCGGTGTCCGAGGAGCCCGACTCCTCGGACACGCGGGCGGTCGACTCGTCGTCTTGCGGGCTGACGTCTATAGGCTCGGGTGTCGCAAAGTGCGACGGCGCGGGCGTGCTTTGCGACTGGGCGGCGGGCTCGGCCACGGCATCGGACTCGCTTGCGGGCGCAGGCTGCGGGGTCTTGGGCGCAGGGCCGTCCTC
>URDI01000071.1:0-7134 GCA_900546475.1 uncultured Collinsella sp. | reverse complement strand
GGGCCAGCCCGTGGGAGGCCAGGGCGCCGCTGACCGGTGGACGGCACCGAGCCGTACGCTTGAACTTAAAAGGGGGAGGCCTCGCGGCCTCCCCCTTCTTTGCGTTTACGGGCTTTTGTCTCACATAGTAGCTGTGTATTATAACCCTCGTTTGTCGCATCTTCTGCGAACGGGCTACAATAACTTAGTCTGTGCGATATGGAGGTGAACATGGCTGAAGCTGGTATCGGCGTTGATATCGTCGAGATTTCCCGCATGAAATCAATACTTGAAAAGACGCCGTCGTTTGCTCGGCGTGTGTTTACCGAAGAAGAGCGTGCGTATTGCGATGCATCATCGCGTCCCGCTGCTCACTATGCCAGCCGCTTTGCTTCGCGCGAGGCGGTACTTAAAGCTCTCGGCACGGGTTTTAGTCAAGGCGTTGGTCGCAAGGATGTTTCGGTTACGCGTGATAAACTCGGCAAACCGAAGGCGCTGCTTTCGGGCCGTGCTCTCGAGATCGCTCAAGAGCTGGGTGTTGTTGAGGTCGCTCTTTCCATTACGCTTACAGGAGACTTAGCCGTTGCGAATGCCATCGCAATTACCGAAGATGCTCGGCCTAAGCCAAAAGAGGAAAAGGTGAGTACCAAGAAACGCGTAGCGCAGACATTTAAAGAGGCTCGCTCTGTTTTAGATGAGCTTGAGCAGCTGCAGAATTCAGCATTGACGGAGCACCTGGGCGATGCTTCGCAAGATACGCTAGGAGCATAGATGAAACCGGTTTTGAGTACCGAAGAAGTCGTTCGTCTCGAGGACATCATCGAACGCGAAGGGACTTCGAAGGCCGAGCTTATGGAGCTAGCGGGTGAGTTTGCTGCCAACGAGGTCTTGAAGCTCAATCCCGATCGGGTTCTCGTTCTGGTCGGTTTTGGTAATAATGGCGGCGACGGTTGGGTTGCCGCCGATATCCTGAGCCACAAGGGTGTGGACGTGGATATCGTTTCTCCGGTTGAGCCGGATGAGATTCCTGCTGCTCTGGCACGTCATGTTGCTCGTCGAACTGCCGGCCGCGATGTGCACGTTTGCGTCGGTCCCTCGCGTGACGAACTCGAGGTTTTGATCGATAAGGCCGATGTTGTTGTCGATGCCATTTTTGGTACCGGTTTCCACGGGAATCTGCGTGCGCCGTTCTCCATTTGGATTCCTACGGTCAATGAATGCGCCGATTGTGTCGTATCCATTGATGTCCCCTCGGGCCTGAATGCCGAGACGGGCGTTGTTGATGACGACTGCATTCGTGCCGAGCGCACGGTGACGATGATTGCGCCCAAGATTGGTCTGTATAGCGCTGATGGTCCTGAGTATGCTGGCGATTTGATCTGCGGCAATCTTTACGACCGTCTTGACGAGGTCATCGATGATGTCGACCACGCCGCCGAGATTGTCGAGCCCGGTGACTTAGTTGATTACTTTGCTCCGCTACCATCGAATATCGATAAGTATTCCCGTGGCTCTGTGCTTATTGTCGCCGGATCTGCGCAATATCCTGGTGCTGCCATTATGGCGGCCAAGTCTGCAGCTCGCGCGGGTGCTGGTTACGTGGCAGTCGCGGCTCCTGACGCCTGCGCCAATCTCATTCGCATGGCACTTCCTTCGATTCCGGTCTTTGCTATTCCGTCTGATTCCCGCGGCTCCTTTGGCGCCGCTGCGCGCATGACGGTGTGCGAGATCGCAAAGAAGTACAGCTGCGTGCTGTGCGGTCCCGGTATGACGACGTCTGCCGGCGCTATGCAGGTGGTTTCGGGCTTGCTCGAGCTTGATGTACCGCTAATTTTGGACGCCGATGCACTCAACTGCCTTGCTAAGATTGCCATTGACGGTATTGATAGTAACCCCGAGATGTATCGCCGCGAGCAGCCGTTGGTTATGACGCCGCACTATCGTGAGCTTTCGCGCCTGGTTGCCGGTGACGAGGTGAACGACCTTGGTACCGCGATTGCGGCCGCGCAGAAGGTTGTCTGGGCTGCAGGCTCCGACAATCTGGTGGTCATTGCCAAGGGGCCGACGACGGCTATCTGTGGCGTTGAGCGCGTGCTGCTGCCGCTCTCGGGTCCGGCTTCTCTGGCAACTGCCGGTTCGGGTGATGTTCTCGCGGGTATTTTGGCCGGCACGCTTGCCACCATGCGCGACGAGATGGATCGTTGGGAGTTGCTGTATTCGTACGCCGTTGCACTTCACAGCTACGCCGGTTTTGCTGCGGCGACGGAGTATGGTGAGAAGAGCGTTATCGCGACCGATCTTATCGACTTGATCGGTCCTGCCATGGAGCTGGCGGCAAAGGATGCGCTCGAAGATCTGGGAATCATGGACGAAGGGTCGGATGACTAATCATGAATAAAGCCGATTTGACGCGCTGGTCCTGGGTCGAGATCGACCGCGGGGCGCTCCGTCGCAACACGAGGGCCTATAAGAACTTGTTGAATCCGCGTCAGCGCCTGTGCTGCGTGGTCAAGGCCGATGCTTATGGTCATGGAGCTGTTGAGTGTGCCAAGATCATGTATTCGGCTGGTGCCGACATGTTTGCCGTGGCGACGGTTAACGAGGGCGTTGGGCTCCGTCAGGGCGGGATTACTAAGCCCGTCCTGATTCTAAGTGAGCCGCCTATCGAGGCTATTCCTGCATTGCTCGAATTCGATATCATGCCCTCGGTCTATACGTCCGATTTTGCTCTTGCGTATGGCGAATGCGCCGTCGCGGCGGGCAAGGTGGGCAAGTACCATCTTGCCATCGAGACGGGCATGAATCGTATCGGTGTTCACTACACACAGGTGCTCGACTTTGTACGCGGCATCAGTTTCCATCGCGGCATCCAGTGCGACGGCGTATTTACGCACTTTGCCACGGCCGATGAACCTTCGGGTTGGGACTACAAGCTGCAGTGCCAGCGTTTTACCGAGGCCGTTCAGGCCATTAAGGACGCAGGTTTTGAATGCGGTATCGTGCATTGTGCCAATACGCCGTCCTCGATGCTCGATTCTTCAATGCACTTTGACATGATTCGTGCCGGCATCGGTTTGTATGGTCTGCAGCCATGTGAGCTGAGTGGTCGCGTGATGCAGCTTGATCCCGTCATGAGCGTCCACGCGCGTGTGACGCGCGTGGCGCATCCTGCGATGGGCGAGGGCGTGGGCTACGGCTTTACCTACCGCGTACCGCGCACGCGCGTTCAGATCTGCACCCTTCCGATCGGTTATGCCGATGGCCTTTCGCGTACGCTTTCCAATCGTATGGACGTGCTGTATCGCGGCGAGCGTGTGCGTCAGGTGGGCAATATCTGCATGGACCAGTTTATGGTCGCCATTCAGTCCAACCCAGCACATGAGATTCCCGAGGCCGAGTATGGTGACGAGATGATCATTGTCGGCCGCGATGGAGATGCCGAGATTACCATGGACGAGATGGCGCGCCTACGCGGCACGATTAACTACGAGGTCGCTTGCGGCTTTGGTATGCGTCTCGACAAGGTCTACGTGTAGGAGTCGCCATGGGCGTCATGCACATTCCCGGCCATAGCCATCAGGCGCCGCGTGAGGTCGCACTCGAGGAGATCGAGGCCGTTCTGGGCGATTGTCACCTTTGCCAGCTTTACCAGTCGCGTCACAACATCGTGTTTGGCGTGGGAAACCCCCGCGCTCGCGTGATGTTTATTGGCGAGGCGCCGGGCCGCAATGAGGATTTGCAGGGCGAGCCCTTTGTGGGGGCGGCAGGCGAGGACCTCAACGGCATTTTGTCGCTGGCGGGGCTCAAACGCGAAGACGTCTACATTGCCAACGTGCTTAAGTGCCGCCCGCCGGGAAACCGCAATCCGCGCCCCGAGGAAGTGCTGGCTTGCTCACCGTTTTTGCGCGAGCAGATTCGAAGCATCTGGCCCGATATCATCGTGACGCTCGGCAACCCCGCAACGCACTTTGTGCTCAAGACCGAGATCGGCATTACCAAGCTGCGCGGCAGGTTCCATCAGATGGGGCACTTTGTGGTGATGCCCACTTTCCATCCGGCAGCAGCGCTACGCAATCCAGCGTGGCAGGAGCTACTGGAGGAAGACTTTAAGATGCTGGGCGACTATCTGGGGCGACATCCCGCACCAGAGGACGCCTCGGAATAATAAGGAGCATATATGTCCCTGGAGCGCCTGGGGGTAGGTACTTACAAAACGACTTGTGCTGCCGATACGGAGTACTTTGGCGAGCTAATTGCACCGTGCCTTGAGGACGGAGATGTGCTCATCCTGACCGGTGGCCTGGGAGTGGGCAAAACTCACTTTACCAAGGGCGTCTCGCGCGGGCTGGGCGATGGGCATATGGTTACGAGTCCTACGTTTGCGCTCATGGCCGTTCACGATCAAGGTCGTATTCCGCTGTTTCACTTTGATCTATACCGCCTGGAGCATGCCTACGAGCTCGAGGATACGGGCATTTTCGATGTGCTGGGCTATGAGGGTGCTTGCCTGCTGGAATGGGGCGAACAATTCCAAGACGAGCTGACGGATGAGTATCTTTCGGTGACGCTCAAGCGTGATGAGGGCGACAGTGACGTGCGAACGATAACGCTCGAGGCGCACGGTGACCGTGCAATGGAGCTTTCCCATTTGATTGATAAGGCTGTACAAGATGAGCTTGCATAACGACAACGCGCTGGTGGTGGCGCTCGATACTTCGACCGACATGCTTGCCTGCGCGGCAAGCTGGATTGATGGGCAGACGGGCGAGACGAAGCTCGTGAGTGGCGACCACATGTGTCGCCGTCACGCCAACGTTGAGCTCGTGAATACCGTTGATGGCGTGCTGGCTCAAGCCGGTCTGGATCGCAGCGATGTTGGTTGCTACGTGGTCGGCCGCGGCCCGGGGTCGTTTACGGGTGTGCGCATCGGCATCTCCACTGCCAAGGGCCTCGCGTGCGGTGCCAATGTTCCGCTGCTGGGCGTGTCGACGCTCGACGCTTGCGCTTGGACGGCGTGGAAGGCTGGCGTGCGCGGCAAGCTTGGTATCTTGGCCGATGCTATGCGCGGTGAGGTATATCCGGCGCTGTATATGCTGGTCGATGAGGGCCCCGAGCGTCAATTTGAGCGCGAACACGTGGTCAAGGCCGCCGTGGCGCTCGATGAGTGGCGCCGAGCAGCGGACTGGGACCAGGTTCAGCTGACCGGTGACGGTCTCGTGCGCTATGGCAAGCTGCTGGGTGAGGACGAGACCGCCCGCTGCGTGGAGCGCGACCTGTGGTGGCCTTCGGGCGAGGGCTTGCTGCTCGCGCACGCTGCGGGTGACGGCGATCCGGCTCGCGTCCTGCCGATTTACACGCGCCTTTCGGATGCCGAGGAAAATGAGCGCAAGCGTCTTGGTCTTGCTGAGAGTGCACAGAGCGAAATTACGGGCGTTGCCGATGAGCTCGCCGGTCGTCATCTGCAGTTCCGTCCCATGGGCGCGGCGGATGCCGAGGGCGCGAGCGCGCTAGAGGCTGCCTGCTTTGAAGGTGCCGGACACAAGGCGTGGACGCCGGGCATGTTCCTGTCCGAACTGGGCGAGGACGTCGCTGCGCCGCGTAGTTGGTGGGTGGCACACGACGACGGCAAGCTGCTGGGCCTTGCCGGCGGTATGGTCGTGGACGGTGATGTGCAGATTCTGGATGTCGCCGTCGACCCGGCACATCGCCGTGAGGGCATTGCCCGCAAGCTGCTGTCGCACGTGAGCTATGATGCCCAGATGCTCGGCTGCACTACGGCTTCGCTCGAGGTCGAGGACGGTAACGAGGGAGCGACCGCGCTTTATAACGCTCTGGGCTTTACCGAGGCTGGCCGTCGCCGCGACTACTATGGTGCCGGCAAGGACGCCATCGTCATGACGGCTCCGCTGCCCCTGGTGCTTCCGGTCGATAACGCCTCGCCCGAGCCGACGGCAGCCGAGCAACGCGCATGGCCCCTGTCTGCGCCCAAGCGCTCTGTCGAGGAACGTGTCGAGATTGAGCATCGCCGCCTAGTGCTCGCTATCGAGAGCTCCTGTGACGAGACGGCGGTGGCGATTATCGATGCAGATGGCAATATGCTGGCCAACCAGGTGTCGACACAGATTGATTTTCACGCCCGCTTTGGCGGCGTGGTGCCCGAGATCGCCTCGCGCAAACACGTTGAGGTGATTGTGAGCGTCGTGGATGCGGCGCTCGAGGATGCCGCAGCATCGCTTGGTCTTGAGGGTGGAGCCATCGCGCCGAGCGAACTCGCCGCTGTTGGCGTGACACAGGGTCCGGGCCTGGTGGGTGCTCTGGTAGTGGGCGTCGCCTTCGCCAAGGGCTTTGCCTATGCCGCCGGTAAGCCGCTCGTGTGCGTCAACCATCTGGAGGGCCATCTGTTCGCCAATCTGCTGGCGCAGCCCGATCTCAGGCCGCCGTTTATCTTCACGCTCGTCTCGGGCGGTCATACCATGCTCGTGCACGTGAAGGCATGGGGCGACTACGAGGTACTTGGTGAGACACTCGACGATGCTGTGGGCGAGGCCTTCGACAAGGTAGCCAAGGCGTTGGGTCTGGGCTATCCCGGTGGCCCCATCATCTCCAAGCTGGCCGAGACGGGCAACCCCCGCGCGATCGATTTTCCTCGCGCGCTTAACAGCAGGGGAGACTATCGTTTCTCGCTTTCGGGTCTTAAAACGGCCGTGACGCTCTACATCGAGCAGGAGACCAAGGCCGGGCGCACGATTCACCTGCCCGATCTGGCGGCTTCGTTTGAGGCAGCCGTCTTTGACGTTCAGTACAAGAAGGCCAAAAACGCCCTGCATGCCACCGGATGCAAGGAATACTGCATCGGCGGCGGCGTCTCGGCTAATCCGCATCTGCGCGAGATGATGATCAAGAAGCTTGGGCGTCAGGGGATCCGCGTAACGGTGCCACCGCTTTCGGCGTGCACCGACAACGCCGCCATGATCGCAGAGGTTGCCCGCCGTAAATTCGACCGAGGAGAAATCTCGCCGTTCGACGTCGACGCCGATCCAAACATGACGCTGTAGCTGGTACGGCGCGGTCCCCGGACGGAGGGGCCGGATATAAGGTTTCCTGCTCTACAGTCCTGCGCAAGACGAAGGCCACATTAAGTGGCCTTCTTTGCGT
>URDI01000070.1:0-7596 GCA_900546475.1 uncultured Collinsella sp. | reverse complement strand
TATTCCCTACCGGACAACTTTTTTCACAGCGCTTGCACCCGATGCTTTAAAAGAGCTGGAGTAACACCGAAGAGACACTTGGCCGAGTTCAAAGAATTTGAAAATGAGTTAAATCTGGGTGATGCAGTTACTGTAGAGATGTTCGAAGGCGTAGAATTTGTTGATGTTGTTGGAACTTCTAAAGGTAAAGGTTTCCAAGGCGTTGTTAAAAGACACGCGCTTCTGCCAACAACGCTGGCCGCGCCAACACTCCCGCCGCGGAGCAGACGCCTGCTCGCCCCAAGTCCCGCTACATCCCTGCCCTTGACGGCCTGCGCACGCTTGCCGTCGTCGCGGTGGTGCTCTATCACCTCAACCTCACGTGGGCTCAGGGCGGCCTGCTTGGCGTCACGATCTTCTTTGTGCTTTCGGGCTATCTGATCACGCGCTTGCTGCTCAACGAAGTCGCTAAGACCGGTCGCATCGACCTTAAGAGCTTCTGGATTCGCCGCATCCGTCGCCTGGTCCCCGCCGTGGTAACGGTAGTGTTCGTGACCTGCGCGCTGTGCACCATCTTTAACCACGTGATGCTCACCAAGATGCGTCCCGACATTCTGCCGTCGCTGCTGTTCTTTAACAACTGGTGGCAGATTATGCAGGACGTTTCGTACTTCAACGCCCTGGGCGACCCCTCGCCGCTTACGCACTTTTGGTCGCTCGCCATCGAGGAACAATTCTACCTGGTTTGGCCACCGCTGCTGTTTGCCATGGTGTCCATGCATGTGAGCAAACCCAACACGCGCCGTGTGGTCCTGGGACTCGCAGCGGTATCCGCCCTTGCCATGATGGTGCTCTACAACCCTGCCGCCGACCCCAGCCGCGTGTACTACGGCACCGACACCCGCGTCTTCTCGCTGCTGCTGGGCGCCTGGATGGCCTTTATCCCCGATCGCGACCTGGCGCCGGTGCGTCTCGCTCATCGTTTGGGGCTCAATCGCCTGGCTGGCGCCGCCAAGCACGGCAAGAACGCCGAGGGCAAGCCTGGCGAGAAGGCCGACAACGCAGCCGAGACCGTCCCGGCACAGCCGAGCGCCCTCGTGCGCTTTTGGTCCTCGCTCGCATCCATCGATGTGTTGGGCGTCGTGGGTCTGGTTGGCCTTGCCGCCATGGTCGCGCTCACCAACGGCTACACCGCGTTCCAGTATCGCGGCGGCACGCTGCTATGCTCCATCCTCACGCTCATGGTCATCGCGGCCTGCGTGCAGCCCCAGGGAATGGTTGCCCGCGCACTGTCCGCCGAGCCGCTCGTGTGGGTTGGCAAGCGCTCGTACAGCATCTACCTGTGGCACTATCCGCTACTGTTGCTCATGAACCCGGTCGCCAACATCAACGATACGCCGTGGTGGCAGTACATTTTGCAGGTGTTGTTGGTGGTCGCCGTAGCCGAATGTTCATATCGCTTTATCGAGACGCCGTTTAGAAAGGGCGCCTTTGGGCGCACCGTATCCGAGTTCCGCGACGGCACCACCACGCCCACCAACTGGGCGCGCGCGCACGTCCCTGTCTGCGCAGCCTGCGCTGTCGTGTTGGTCGTTGCACTGGGCGGCCTGGTCTTTGTGCCCGAGACGTCTGCACTGAGCGGTGAGGGCGCCGAAGTCCTCAACAAGGAAGCCAAGAACACCGCGCCAACGGACCAACAGGCAGCCGACGACACCGACAAGGACAACGACGGCTTCCCCGATGGCTCCTACGACCTGCTGATGATCGGTGACTCCGTGTCGCTGCGCGCCGTCGATTCCTTTGACGGCGTGTTCCCCCACAGTCACATCGATGCCGAAAAGGGCCGCCAGTTTGATGCGGGCCGCGCGACATTTGAGGGCTATCTCCAACAGAACCTTGCCGGCAAGATCGTGGTCTTTGCGCTGGGAACCAATGGCTTGGTAACCGACGACCAGATCGACGCCATCATGGCCGATGCAGGAGATAAGCGTATTGTGGTGTTTGTGAACACGCGCAGCCCGCAGCCGTGGGTTGGCTCTACCAACCAGGCCATCGCCAACGCCGCCACGCGCTACAAGAACGTGCGCGTTATCGACTGGTACGGATACAGTGCCAATCGCAACGACCTGTTCGATGGCGACGGCACGCACCTGTCGACCACTGGCGTGACTGAGTACCTCAACTTGATCCACGATGCAGTCAAGAAGGACCTGCCCGTGCATCCCGAGGATCACGTCAACGATCCGCAGCCGGCGGCCGTCAAGTCTGCCACCGACGCGCTCGTCAATGCGCTCGCTCTCAAGCCGCACAAGCTGGGCACCGACAAGTAACCTGCAGCGCAAACTTCCCACATCCGGAGGGGGTGCCTGCCACGGCAGGCACCCCCTCCGGCAGTTAGGGACGTTCCTTATATGCCGGCACCTAGGGACACTCCTGGCACAGCCGAGGAACGCCCTCCTTGCGACCGAATTCTGGGCGCCTCGCCACCCCGAGCGTTGTTTCCAAGCCCCACATCCGCAGCAAACAACCCAAAATCACTCTTTTCGAGCCGACTCCAAGAGGTCGTGGACAAAAAGTGGCAAATATGAGTACTGTTACCATTTTAGTAGCAGGCAAAACCACCCAAAATGGCGCCCCTGCGGTAGCGCGCGACCCTTCCAGTTGACCAGAATGGCCGGCTTAGGACTTGGAGACCCGCTTTTAATAAACAGATTCTTAACTATGTTCATTATTTTCTTGGTCGTAAATGCTATCGGCAAGGCAACAGTACTCATATTTGGCATTTTTTGTCCACTGCCATATAACTAACGCCCTATAGCGGGCAAAAAACAGGCCGCAGTCCATCGCTGCGGCCTGTTTGGAGTCCAAAAGAGGCGCTAAGCGCTGTAACCCATCGCCTGCAGAACAAACATGACGACCGTCAGCACCGTAATCACACCGATAGTCGCCCAAGTGAGCACATTCCACACGCGGCCGTTGCGGTTAGTGCCCATAATGTGACGGTCAGCGGCAATAACTACCTGGAACACCAGAACCACGGGCAGCAGCACGCCATTGATGACCTGCGAGGTCATCATAATCTGGAACAGATCGACGCCGGGCATAAGCACCAGCACGGCAGAGATACCGATGATGGCCGTAATGATGCCGCGATAGACCGGGGCCTCGTCCCAGCTGCGGTCGGCACCGCGCTCCCAGCCAAATGCCTCGCAGATAGCGCTCGACGTAACGCCCGGCAGCACGCAGGCAGCCAAGAAGCTCGCCGCGACCAGGCCCGAGGCAAACAGTACCGTAGACCACTGACCCGCAATAGGCTCCAGCGCGCGGGCAGCATCGGCAGCATCGCTAATCTGAATACCCGCCGGGAACAACACCGTGCCGGTCGTGATGATAATAAAGCCGGCAATGATATCGGCAGCAAGCGAGCCGCTCACGGTATCGATGCGCTGCAGCACGATATCGTCCTCGCCCGCGTTCTTATCGACCACGTTGTTCTGCGCCAAGAAAATCATCCACGGCGCGATGGTGGTACCGATCGTTGCGACCACGAGCGACACGTAGCTGGGGTCATTTTGAATGTTGGGCACGACCAGGTCGACCGCGACCTCACCCCAGTTGGGGCCAGCCATAAACGCGGCGACAATATAGGTCACGAACACGCAGCTCACCAGCAGCAGAATCTTCTCGATGCGCTGGAAACTCCCCGACATGGTAAGCATCCACACCAGCAGCGCCACCAACGGCACCGAGATGCTCGCCGGCACGCCAAAGAGGGCAAGGCCGCTCGCAATACCCGCAAACTCCGAAATGGTCACAGCCGTGTTGGCGATCAACAGCGCCGCCATAGCAAGTACACTCTTGCGCACGCCAAAGCGCTCGCGAATGAGCGATGCCAGGCCCTTGCCCGTCACGCAGCCGCAACGCGCCGCGGTCTCCTGCGTCACGATGAGCAGCACAGTCATGACGGGAAGCATCCAGAGCATCTTGTAGCCATAGCTGGCACCCGCACTGGAATACGTTGCAATGCCGCCGGCGTCATTGCCCGAAAGCGCCGCCAGCAGACCGGGACCCATAGCGCCAAAGATGGCCGCGATGGTCAGCTTTTGCTTGGTGCCCGACTTTTGCTTGGTATTTTGCACGCGACCACCTAGCCCATGACTGACATGGCGAGCAGCACCGCGGCGATGCAATACGCCACACACGAGATCATGACGGCAATAACGTTCATGGCGGTGCCCGACGTGTTGAGGTCATGCTCGTCACGCCAGAACAGCACCATCAGGTAAATCACAGCACTCATGTTGCCAACCAGGCAAATGATGGCGGCAATGTTAAAGCAGCCGGTAAAGAGCTGCTCCTCAAACATAGAGGCATCGGGGAATGCAGCGGTGCGCACCAGCTGGGCGCACAGGTAGGTCACGAGTGACAGAATCAGGCCCATGCCCGTGCTCTGGAAGAAGAATCCCAGATACGGCTTGGGCTCGTCGTCGTGACCGTCATACTCCAGGAAGTAGTTCTTGACGAACGACACCATGCGCGAGGCCGCCAGCAGCACGAGCGGCATGGCGCACATGGGGAACACCACCAGATGCGCGGAGCCGAGCGCCGTTCCCAGCACGGTCGCCATGATGCACGACGCGATGCCCCATACAACAACCCAGTACTGGCGATGCACGAACCAGCTGAGCACGTTCGTCGAGTCGTCCGACGCGCTATCGCCCGAGCCGACACCGGCGATCTGCAGGTCCTCCTGATGCTCCTCGGCGATAACGTCCATGGCGTCGTCGAAGGTCACGATACCAAGGATATGACGGTTCTCGTCGCAGACAGGGATGGCAACCAGGTCGTACTTGGTCATCTCGTCCGTCACGTCTTCCTGGTCCTCGTCGGGCGACACATAGACCAGGTCGCGATAGGCCAACTGACCCAGCGTGGCGTCGCGGTCGGCTACGATCAGCGTGCGCAGCGAAAGCACGCCGGTCAGCATGCCACTCGGATCCTCGGTATAGACGTAATAGACGCTCTCGAAGTCCTCGTCGAGCTCGCGAATCGCCTCGATGGCGTCACCGACCGTTGCCGTAGCGGGCAGGGAGACAAACTCCGAGGTCATGATGCGGCCGGCGGTGTTGTCCTCATACCCCAGCAGGTTACGAATCGCCTTCTCCTCCTTGACGCCCATCAGGCGCAGGAGTTTCTCGGCCTTCTCGTAATCAAGCTCGTCGATCAGGTCGGCAGCGTCGTCCGGGTCCATCATGGCCAGCATCGACGATGCGTCGGTGTCGGACAGGCCCTCGAGCATCTCGGTCATAAGCTCGTCGTCATCGAACTCCGAGATGGCCTCGGCGGCCTGGGCAGTATCGAGCTGCGCAAACACCTGCGCACGCAAGCGCGGGTCGAGCTGCTCGATAATGTCGGCGATGTCGGCAGGGTGCAGCTCGCCGAGCGTCTTGTGCGACACCGAGAGTTGAATGTTCTTGGTCGAGCGGTCGAGCAGGTCCATGTAGGACCAGGCGATAATGTCCTCGCTGAGCGGCTTGCCCAGGTGCTTCATAAAGCCCTCGACGACGTGCTCGAGCGCGGGGCTGATTGCACGCAGCAGACCGCGGGCGCCGACCTCGGCACCCAGCAGGCGCAGCTGATTTTCGCCCGACATGGAAAACTTGATGTCGTTGACGCGCACGACCTTCATGCCCTGCGTGTCGACGATCTGCTTATTGAGAACGTCGCGCGCCAGCAGGAGCTCGGTCGGCTGCAGGTACGAGAAGCGAATATTGGTGGCAGACGTATTGAGATACACGCCCGTCTCGTCGATGCGGTCGACCCATTTGCGCCAGCTGATCATGAACGGCGTCTTGCCGGGACCGCGGAACGCGAGCGACGTCACGTGCGGAAAAACTTCGCCGGTTGCAATGCCAAAATCGTTGACCACGCCGAGCTTTTCGCCGTCGACGTCCAAGACTGGCAATTTGAGCATCTCACTCAGATAATTCAATGGTGCTCCCCATCATTATTCCTCCGGACGCGGCCGCGCGTGCGGCGTCCGGGGGCTTCTGGATATGTATACGCATGCGCGGGCGGCACGCCGCTCGACGCTTACACCCCGTGCATGCGCAAAAAGCACCTGCATGGGGTCATCGACTGTATGGTCGAGGTTTGGATTTCACCTGTAACCTTTCTCTTGACCCTCATTAACCGCAGTAACTATAGCATCAGCATCGCCCTGCGGCATCGAATTTATGCGCTGCACATTGCAGGCATACCAAACGCTGACGTATCCGTGACATAGCCATTGGGGACGTTCTTAAACGACTACCCAATGACTACTCTGTGGTGTCATCGTCCTCGGCAAGTTGGGGGAACACGGCGTCCTTGGGCATGGTGACCTTCGTCAGCGAGGTGAGCTTTTTGCTCAGCGACGTGTCCGTCTTGACCAGGTCGCTGAGCGTCACGATCTTGTAGCCGTCGGCGACAAGGCCGTCGATGATCTGCGGCAGCGCCTCGAGCGTCTGCTCGGCGCATTCGTCCCTATCGGTGAGCAGCACGATATTGCCCGGCGTCACCGAATCGAGCACCGTTGAGACCTGCTCGTCGGCACCGTTGAGCAGCCAGTCGCCCGAGTCAATATTCCACGAGACCACGGCGGAGACCAGGTCCATCGCATCAATCCAGTTTTGCTCGTCAAAGGCAGCGTAGGGAGCACGCAGCAGCATCGTCTTCACGCCGGTCGCCGACTTAATCGCATCGGTGCCTTTCGTGATCTGTTCGCGTACCGTCTCACGGTCCTGACCCTTGAGCGAATCGTCGCTGTAGCTGTTGGATCCGATCTCGCACCCGGCATCGACAATCGCCTTGGCCGTGGCAGGCGAGGCCTCGGCCGCATCGCCCGAAAGGAAGAACGTCGCGGTAACGCCCTTTTCCTTGAGCACCTGCAAGATCTGTTTGGTGGCGCCGCTCGGACCCTCGTCAAACGTCAGCGCCACGTACTTTTTGTTGCCCTTGGGCGCCACGCTGGCGCACGCAACGACGCAATCGGTGGCGGGCACAACCTCGCCGCGGTCCTGCGTCTTTTCCGACTGCTCACCAACCCACACCTCGGAGCGGCCCTGGACACCCCATGTCTGCACATACTCGATAGCGCCCGTGCCCTCGACCTTGAGCTTGGGCTCGATAACCGTAGCCTGAACCTCGTGCTTCTCGTAGGTGTTACGGCCATCCTTGACCGTCACCTTCTCGCCGCCCTCAAGTTCGCGGCTATCCCATTTGCCCTGTTTTATGCGCTTGCCGTCCACCTTAACCGACAGCTTTTCGCCGCCATGGCGCTTGAGCACGCTGTCATCGACGGCCAGCAGGTCGCCTGCGTCGTAGGTATCGGTCAACTCCTGGTCGTCGATGAGATTCTGCAGCGTAGAGCCCACGCGCACCGCGGTCTTTTGCCCGTTGAGTTCCACGTCCACGCTGCGGTTGACGTAGCCCACGACGGCAGCGATAAACAGCACGAGCGCACAGCCCACGGCAATGAGCGCATAGGGCAGACGGGACGGTCGGCGCGGCGAGCGCCCGTTGTACACTGGGAACTCCTGAAGTAACCCCCCAGATACGTTCGCCATATTGTAGTAT
>URDI01000069.1:0-7705 GCA_900546475.1 uncultured Collinsella sp. | reverse complement strand
CTTTCTCGCGCGAGGTGGGGACTGTGACACTTTACGCTTTTGACGATAACGGCACGCGCTCGGCAAGCAGGTGCAGCACGCGGGCGGCAAACTGGCGGATGCGGCGCGTGGGACAGCCGAGCTCCTGGACCAGTCGATCGACGGCGTTCTCGTTCTCCTCTGCCAGCTGGAGCTGTGCCAGCTCCTCGTCGGTGAGCTGTTCGTCTTTGTTTTCTGCCATAGTTACCTCTTCTTTTTATTTCTTGGCGTGCTTGCCAGCACCCTTGCTGTCATCGGTGACCGAGATGAGCTGTCGGTCGGCCGCGCCATTGCGACGTGCACGGCGGCGTTCCTCGCCATCGCCCGCGTCGGCGGCGGCTCGATGAGCCTTGTTGACGTTAAAGACCTCGTCGTGCTTGCGCCACGGACCGACGGACTCGCCAAAGCTCATCTTAAGGCCGGCGATAAAGCCACCGAGCCAGCCGATCGGCGCAAACTGCACCAGCGGGAACAGCGAGAACACCCAGGTCAGCAGGACGACTGCCGCCGCTCCTGCAAAGTTGGCAATCCAGTAGTCGCGCTTGGTGATCACGCGCTTTTCGCAGGCCCACTGGCCGCACAAAAAGCCGATGTAGATCGCAAAGAGAAAGAGCACCAGCGCAAGCACCACGAACGTCCAGCTCATAGGCGCTACTCCCCGTGATGGTGGCCGCAGCAGCACTCGTGGCCGTCGTCATGGCCGTGGCCACCGCAGCACTCGTGGTCCTCGCCGTGGTGATGGCCACAACCGCACTCATGGTCCTCGCCGTGCTCGCCGCAACCGCAACCTTCCTCGTGAGCGCCATGCTCCTCGGGACGATACTGCGACCAGTCCAGACCGGCGGCGATGGCATCGGCCTCCTCCTTATAGAGGACCGTGATGGCCTGGGTGCCCAGCTTGGCGCCACCGATAGCGTCGAGCATGTCGTAGAGCGTAAAGGCCACGTCGGCGCCGGGAAGCGCGAGCTCGCGGTCATCGGCGTAGGCGAGCGCCAGACGCAGGTCCTTAATGAAGTGCTCGACCATAAAGCCGGGCTTGTAGTCGCCATCGAGCGCCTTGGGCGCCAGGCTCTCCATGGCGCCGGACTTGCCGGTGCCGCCCAGGATCATCTGACGGGTCTTCTCCAGATCAAGGCCGCTCAGCTCGGCAAATGCCATGGCGTCTGCCATGCCGACCATGCAGGCGCCCAGCGACACCTGGTTGGCGAGCTTGGCAGCCTGGCCCTTGCCGGCACCGTCGAAGCAGCAGATGTTGGCCGCAAAGGTGGAAAGGATATCGCGGACCGGAGCGATGTCGTTTTCGGTAGCGCCAACGATAGCCGTAAGCGTGCCGGCGATAGCACCCGACTCGCCGCCGGTGACGGGGCAGTCAAACGCCATGCGGCCGGAAACCTGGGCGGCCTCGGCAATGTCACGGGCGAGCTCGGGCGAGCTCGTGGTGAGGTCGATCAGCACCGCGCCGGGCTTAGTGCAGGCCAACAGGCCGTCGCCCGCCAGGTAGAGCTCCTCGACCTCGGAGGGATAACCCACCATGGTAAAGACGACATCGGCGTTCGCCGCGGCATCGGCCGGCGTATCGGCCCAGACGGCGCCGCGCTCAACGAGCGCGGCGGCCTTGGACTTAGTGCGGTTGTTGACCGTGACGGGATAGCCGGCATCCAGGATGTGGCCGGCAATGGGGGCACCCATGATTCCGGTGCCGATAAATGCGACGGAGAGCTTGTTTGCCATGAAACCTTTCCTTTTGGGTTGGGTGTTATTACCAGGTTGAATACTCGGTGCCAGCGTTGGGCTGTGAGTCGAGGGCGATTACGGCCGCGTTACTTGCCTACTGACCGCGCACGCGGCGGGCGATGCGGTCGGAAAGCGACGCCTTGTCGGCGCGGTTCTTGCCCCAAAACGCGCAAGCCACCATGCCGGGGCCCACGTGCGAGCCAATGGTGGGGCCCACAGAGCTGCGGATGATGGTCACGTCGGCGCAGCCTTCCTCCTTGCGGATGGCGGCCTCGAGCCAGTCGCCGTCCTTTTCGGCATCGGCCGTCATAATGGCGATGGGCATGGTGCGATCGGGCACATAGTTCTCGCGGAACGACTTGAGAATGGACTTGAGCGCCTTCTTGCGACCGCGGTTGACGCCGATCAGCGACAGCGAGCCGGCCAGGTCGTAGGACAGCTCGGGCTTGACGTCGAGCTTTGCCGTGAGCTGTGCCGCCGCGGGCGGAATGCGGCCGCCGGCAGCCAGCGCGTCAAAGCTCTCGAGCGTAAAGTAACCGTGGACATAGGTCTTGGCCTCGTTTGCCCAGTCGACCAGCTGCTTGGCGGTCAGTCCCGCCGAACGCTGACGCACGGCCTCAAGCGCCAAGAGCTCGCCGGTCGCACAGGGCAGAGCGTTGTCGACCACGTACAGCTCAAAGTTGGGATACTCGGCGCGCACGGCGTCCGCCGCCTGGCACGCGGAGTTGTAGCTCGACGACAGCGCCGAGGTAAAGCACAGGTAGACCGTGGGCGTGCCCTCTTTGGCGCACTCGGTAAAGAACTCGATATAGCGACCGAGCGACACAGCCGAGGTGGACACGCGGGCACCGGCGCGCATGCGGTCGTAGAACTCCTTGGGTGTGATGCTCGACCAGATGTCATCCGTGCGCTCCTCGCCATCGATAATGAAGGGGAAACCCAAGATATCGACATCGAGGTTCGCAGCGACCTCGGGGCTAAAGTCGCAGCAGGTATCGACGACGATGCGGCAGCGGTCAGAATGGCCGGTAGATGCAGCCTTGTCCATCAAAGCGACTCCTTACGTAAAAAAGGCGACCACCCGCATGGGATGGCCGCCAACCGTTAACTCATGCAAGTTAACGTATTTTACTCGTCAAGTGTTTCGATACGGGGCTTGATGATGCCATATCCACCATTCTTACGGTGATACACCACATTGATAAGGCCGGTCGTCGCGTTCTCGAACACGTAGAAGTCGTGGCCCAGCAGATCGGTCTGCACCAGCGCCTGCTCCTCAGTCATCGGGGTGACGTCGATAACCTTCTCGCGGACGAGCAGGTCGTCCTCCTCCTCGGGCAGCAGCAGGTCGGCCAGATCCTCGACGCGCTCGACCGGCGCGACATCCGCGGCGCTGGCACCGCCCTGGCGGTTGTCCACGACCTTGGTCTTGAACTTACGCAGCTGGCGGGTGACCTTATCGGCGGAGAGGTCGATGGCGGCGTACATATCTGCACCGTGCTCGGCAACGCGAATCACCGAACCGCGGGCGCGAACCGTAACCTCGACGATTGCCGGGTTGGGGTTCGAGGGGTTCTTCTCATAGCGAAGTACAACGTCGACCGTCATGGGCTCGATATCGAAAACCTTGAGCGCCTCGCCGATCTTCTCATCCACATGCGCACGCAGAGCATCGGTTACCGTCGTCTTGCGTCCAGAAACCTTGATATCCATACGTGGCTCCAATCTGCCTCGGGGACTTACTGTACTGGCTATGTACCCATTGCCGTGCATTTAATCACGCGGATTCCTAAAGACCCGAATAACGATTGCTTGATACCGCATACCGAAGTCTCGCACTTTTCCGTGGCAAAGTGCGCTATAGAAGGGAGCCGACGGCTTTGTATTTGGTCCCGAAAATTGGCTTTGACCTGCTGGTTTTATAGGGATGAAAAAGCCGGGCTCCCCTATTGGGGAAGCCCGGCAGTGCGTGTTGAAACCGTGAAGAGGCGTCCTTTCCAACGTATAGGAGACACCACCCCTAGCAATAACTAGCTATTAAGTTTGTTAATGTCGTCGTCGGTGATGGTGCCTTCCTGGCTGGACGATTTGTCCTCGGAGGATGCGGTCTCATTGTTGGAATCGGAGGACTCGCTGCCGGAAGACGTGGTCTCACTGGACTCAGAGTCACCCGGCTGCACGTTAGCGCCCGAAACCGTCTTAGTGGTGAGGTCGTAGGGCATCCTGCCATACCAGACAGAGTGGACCGCCTCGAGCGTGCCGTCGGCCGTAATACCGTCGAGGGCATCGCTCACGGCACGGCACAGTTCGTCATTGGACGAGAGGCCCGCAACACCAAGCGTCGAGGGCGCCTCGAGCGAACCGGCATAGGAGACCTCGCTCATCAGGCGTGCAAGGTAGCCGCCGGCCGTGGAGTCGCAGATTACATAGTCGACCTCGCCGGACTCGAGTGCCTCAAAGCACTCGTTGATGTTGGAGTAAGTCTTTTGGTTGGCGGCGATGCTCTGCTTAGCAAGCGCCTCCTGCGAGGCCGAGGACATCTGGACACCCAGAGTAGACGTGTTAAGGGTATCGGTGGAAACGCTTAGCGACCCACCATCGCTGGTTTTACCGAACACGGAAGCGGCATCGTACAGGCAGGTGCCGAGCGAGCTAACGTCCCCGTCCGTGGAGTTGATCTCGCCGATAAAGATATCAGCCTTTTTGTCGCCGAGCGCGGAACCTGCCGAGGACGCATCGACAAAGGCGACCTTAAGGCCCATGCGGCTTGCAAGGGCGCGGGCGGCGTCAACCGCATACCCCGTGAGCTCGCCGTCGGCGTCCTGCATGGCCTGCGGCGCATCGGAGGTATCGAGGGCAACCGTCAGGGTTCCGGGAGTGACCAGAGCATCGTCCGACACCGCCGGCGTGACGGTCTCGTACTCGATCTGGTCGATCGTGGGAGTCGTGAACGTAGACAGCGGGTTGAACGCGCATCCGCTCAGGCCCAAAACGGCGATGACCGCTGCGGTCCCAGCACCTAACCGAGCCGCGTGCATCAAGCTGCCCCTCACCATGTCCACTACCCTGCCTTCTGTGTCGTATACGATCCGTGCGTTGCGCGGAATATCAGGTTGTTCCCACCAGCTGACCTGGTATTTGACCCCACACTTGCGCACCGGGGCGTTTGCTCGGGAGGCCGCAGCCACCTTCACGACTGGCCCGCTCGCCCGCGAGGCGGTATTGCCCCAAAGAAAGTAGAACGGACGGTGCGGCTTACATCTAGGACGCGCCATGATTGCGCCGCGCGCACGCGGTCGCTTACGTGGATCCCTTTGACCGCGTCTGTCTTGGACTAGGACGGGCATTTCGTCCGTCCGCAACCACAGCCTGGTAGGAACGTAGCGCATTATAGCTAAGTTCAAGCTAAAGTTTAAGGTTAGGGGCGTCATTCGCATCGCGAGTACAGATTTCGCAGGTCGGAGTGGGCTATTCGTGCCCCTGTGAAGCCCGGAGCTCCCCTACGGTGAGTTCCGGGACACCCTTCTTAGGGTGCCGTGGCCAAAAAATGGCAAATATGAGTACTGTCACCAATTTAGTAACAGGCATTTTTGGCCCCTCGGACAGATTTTGCGCTCAGTTCGCCAACCTGATGCTTAGTTATTCTACATTTGTTTATTATCTTCTTACTTTATGACGCCTCCGAGTCCTAAATTCTTTGATTTTGCTGTTACTGATTTAGTGACAGTACTCATATTTGCCATATTTTGGCCAGGGCATATGATTAACCCCCTATTTTCGACGTGAATTAGACCGGCTTAAGCCCAAAACACGCCCGCAGCGTGTTAAGCAACGCCTCTTGCTTCTTCCTGCGGGCATCGACACGATTCCGGTACCGCTTTCGCATACGCTGGTGGATGCGCCATGCGAGCGCTTCCATCGCTTCCATGTCACAGAGCATTTCGTTGTTGACCGTCGCGACCTCGATTCCCATAGTAATCAAGCCCGTGTTGCGTTTTTCATCATGGATACGTCCCTTCCGGGAGGAATGGCCCAGCTCACCGTTGTATTCAAGGTCAAACCGGGCTGTTTCCTGATACGCATCGCAAATTGCATGCGGCATCCTTGAGATTGCCTGCGCGCGGTCATCGAACTCGATCTTGTAGTCGGTCTTAAAAGGACCGCAGGCAAACCCACCATAGGAAAACGGAAGCGAAAACAGAGCGAGCATGATGCACTCCATGGGCGAGCGCAGGTTTTCTGACAGGTAGGGGCACAGGCGCAGCAGCTGTTTAGCGGCACTCCCCTTGCATGCGGCAAGGTAATCTGCCAGGCGATCGGGCGTCAGCACCGGCTCGACTTCAAAGTAGCCCACATCTGGCGGTTGATCCTTATCCTTTGCAAGCCTGTTCACGGTGGGTGAGCTGTAGGGAGGCAGATACTTCCCGCGATCGCTCAGTGAAATCTTGGAACACAGTTCCTGGGCCAGGGCAAACGCCTGGATACAGCCGACCTCGCGGGCGACGGCAACACAAAGGGCCTCGGGAGATAGGCTGTACACCCCCGGTTCCACCTCTAGAATCGAGCCGGCAGGCAACCCGGAACACACGGACCAGCCCACGCCAGGCATGCGGCGGCGCTGCGCCGCAGATCCCACCAGCAAGCACAGATCCTCTTGCGCCTCGCCGCCTTTGGCTCCAATTCGCACCAAGTCGGGAAGATAGATATCCTCGCTCGAAGGCGATGACGTACACAGCACGCGGCGCTCCTCATCGGGCTCAAGGTCCTTCCAGCCGATGTAGCCCATCTGCCGGCGCTCGGCTCGAATCATACGCAACGCCGAGGCGCCCGTCAGGATCACGGAAGCCGCTAGCTGCTCTTTTGTCGGCTTGTTGCATTGCCTGATTGTTACCGCCACATGAATCACCCCTACCAAACGCGTGCGAGAGCGAGGCCATCAACGGCCGCGGCACCGGCACGCTTGAGCTCCGCCGAGGCTGCTGCCATGGTCGCGCCCGTGGTGATAACGTCATCGATAAGCAGTAAGCGGCGGCCGTGCACGTCCTCAACCGTCTCGTACATGCCTTGGGCACGCTCGCGACGCTCCTCACGACCGAGTTCGCGCTGGTCGCCATGCCCGTACTTGACGAGGGCATCGAGCAGGGGAACACCCGACAGCTCGCAAAATGGGCGCGCAATGGCCTCCATATGATCAAAGCCACGCCGCCGAAACGCTGCCGCCGTCGCAGGCACAAACACCACCGCATCCGCACCGGACAGCACACCTCCCAAGCGTTCGGGCGCTACGACCTGGGCATGCAGGGCGGTGTCGTAGAGCAGCTCCGCCAGATACGGCGCCAGGCGTCGCTCGCCCGCGTCCTTGTACGCTTTAATGATGCGCGGCAGCGGATGCGCATAGACGGAGCACGCCAGGCACCGGTCGAGTGCCTCCGCCATTGCCGAGGACGTGCCCTCGACCGAACACTCAGTGCACAGCAAATCCCCAAACGGGGCGCCACATCGGGTGCAGCTATGCCGTGGGTCGATGAGCGTGAGCGCAGCCAGGCAGTCTTGGCAAATAAGCGCACCGGCGCGCTCGCAGCCGGCACATCGTGTTGGCGACAATGCCTCGAGCGCCTCGCGTGCCGCCCGCTCGGCAAACGGTAGCAATCCGTCCGCAAACGGTAGGGCGCCGGCACCTTGCAGGCATCCCAACACATTCAAATGTCTCTTCACGACACAACCCTCCCTACGTTCGATCGCAGGGAGGGTTGTTGATTCAGCGCTATGGTACCCCGACGCGATTGGGGCAAGGCTGGTTAAATCCGCTCGCGGGCGTTATTCGCCGGCAGGCGGTTGTGGTGCAGACGAAGACGGGGCCGAGCCCTCGCCACCATCCTGGCGCGGCTTGCGGGAACGGCGACGGCGACGGCGCTTTTGACCCTGGTCGGCCGAGCCCTCGCCACCGCGATCC
>URDI01000068.1:0-7800 GCA_900546475.1 uncultured Collinsella sp. | reverse complement strand
CTGTTGGAGTGAGTTTGACTTTCACATGAACAGTGATGTGGTGTACCTCACCGGATGCTGTGCCTGGCCGGCGGCGAACAGCTGGCTGGCGTTCATGCCGCCCATGCCACCTGCCATGCCCATGCCCATAAAGCCTGCCATCGCGCCGTTGGGATTGGCGGCTGCCGCGCGCATTGCGTCGCTCTGGGCGCTGGCAATGTTGGCTGCCGCCATGGTGGGATCGCGCATGACTGCGGCCTTCTGCAGGTCCTTGATCATCTGCTCGTCTTCTTGCGAGGCGGCGATGGAGTTGACGCCAAAGCTCACGATCTCGACACCACGCAGGTCGCGCCAGTCGGCAGAGAGGACCTCGTTGAGCGCACGAGCGAGCTCGGTGGTGTGGCCGGGGATGGCGCTGTAGCGGATGCCCATCTCCGAGATCTTGGCGAAGGCGGGCTGCAGGGCGGTGAGCAGCTCGGACTTAAGCTGGCTGTCGATCTTGTCGCGCGTGTAGCTATCGGTCACGTTGCCGCATACGTTGGTGTAGAACAGCAGCGGGTTGGTGATGCGGTACGAATACTCGCCGTTGCAGCGCACGGAGATGTCGACGTCCAGACCAATGTTGTTATCGACCACGCGGAAGGGCACGGGCGAGGCGGTGCCGTACTTGTTGCCGATGATCTCCTTGGTGTTGATGAAGTAGACGCGCTGGTCCTTGCCCGCGTCGCCGCCAAAGGTAAAGCGGCTGCCGATATTGGCGAAGGTCTCCTTGATGGAATCGCCCAGGTTGCCGCTAAAGACGCTCGGCTCGCTGCCGGTATCGAAGACGAACTCACCAGGCTCCAGCGCGACTTCGATGATCTTGCCGTTTTGCACCACGAGCATGCCCTGGCCGTCGTTGACGGCGATGACCGAGCCGTTGGAGATGACGTTGTCCTCGCCGCGCGTGTTGGAGCTGCGGCCACCGGTGCGTTTGCTGCCCTTGCAGGCCAAGACGTCAGCAGGCATCGATTCGCAGTAGATAAATTCCTTCCACTGGTCGGCCATGACGCCGCCGGCAGCTCCCAATCCAGCTTTCAAGAGTCCCATGGTGATCTTCCTTTCTCGTCAAAGGCCGGGTGGTATTGGTCAGGATGGTTAGTCGTCCTTGTCGTCCTTCATGACGACGGTGGTCTCGGTGTGGCTGAAGGTGTCGTGCTTCTCGACCAGGTCGAGCTCGCCGCAGTACTCGTCGGCGTGGGTGGCCTCGTTGGCCGTCTTGAGCTGGCCTACCAGTAGCACGTCTCCGATAATCACGATGATCAGCGGCGCGACGATGTTGATGAAGATGCCCTCGATATCAAAGGCGAGGTAATTCGGATCGAAGGCGTTCTCGCCCATAAAGAGAATCTGGGAGAGGACAAATCCGATCACAAAGAACAGCACCGAGGCAATAGCGAGCTTGGGCTTGGAGCAGGGGAGCTCGCCGACCAAGCGGCCGGTCTGGCCGTTCATGGCAAACAGGTAACTCTTGCCGTTCCACGAGGTGGAGAGCATCCAGACGGGGAACAGGGCGTAGTCGCTGTCTTCCCAGGTGTAGTCGAGCTGCTTGCTTTCGACCGTGGCATCGTCGTATTCGTCGACGACGGTCTCGCGCAGGGCCGAGATCGTGCTTTCTTCCATACGGCGCTCGGCGCGCGCCTTGCAGGTCTCGCAGTCCTCGTCGTAACGGTTGGCGATGTAGCCGGGCATATATGCGACCGAGAACGGACGCAGCGCGTCGTAGTCAAACGGCTCGATGGCGTCCATGTGGCCGTCGGGCATCTTGGACGATCCGTCGACGGGCGCGCGCTTAAACGAGATATTGCCCTTGCGATAGGCATCGTAGTGGTCGGTGGTCGTGACGGTGCGATCGGATTCCTCGGTCACGGTCTCGTTGGTCGCGTCAAAATACACTTCGCCGTCAACGCGGGCGCTGTAGAGCCAAAACGGCACGTAGACACCTTGGACCTCGTCGATGTGGTTGCCGGTGACAAAGCTCTTGGGCAGCAAGATCTTGCCCTTATAGTGTTCCTTGAGTGCGGCCGTGACATCGTCGCGCCCGAGCTTAAACGGAATCACCAGGTCGGGCGAGAAGTCGCCAGAGAGCTGGCCGGGCACCACGGCGGAGTTACCGCAGTACGGGCAGGTGGTGACGGCGACGGTGCCGTCGGACACGAGCTCGGCGCCGCACGACGAGCAGATGTAGCCGGCGTTTTGGGCGAGCTCCTGCACCGCGTCGTCGGCGACGGGCTTGGGCGTTGCGGCTGCCGCATCGGCTTTGGCGTCGGCCTTGTCCTGGCGCTCGCGATAGAGGGCCTCGACTTCTTCGACTTCAAAGCGTGAGTCACAGTAGTCGCAGACGAGCTTTTGCTCGGCGCTGGCAAAATGCAGGGGACCACCGCAGGCAGGGCACTGATAGTTAACGCTCTCGAAGGCCATGATCGGTCCTTTCCGTGCCGGAGACTATGCGCCGATGGCGCCGCCGCAGTATTCGCAGCGCCCACTGGCATCGGGAATGGTGGTGGCTCCGCAGAAGGGGCAGGTCACCGCGGTCTTGGGGGCCTTGGCGGCCACGGCGCTATCGCGCGTCTCCTGGCGCAGCTGCACCAGCGCGTCGCGCACCTCGGTTGCCTGGCGCTTGGCCTCGCGGTATTCGATGGAGCCGCGCTGATCGATGGTGGAGTCGTTCACGCGCAGGTCGATCTCGGTAAAGTACGGCGTGTTGACGTGGATGGTCAGATTAAAGTCGTAATCCAGGTCGTAGCGCGGCGGGTTGTAGCTCTCGCGCTCGCCGTCCTTAGTCTCGCGATAGATTTCGGTGCGATGCTCGTCGATATCCATATCGCAGCCGAGTACCTGCGAGAACTCGATGATGTCGGGATTGGCGTCGCGCCAGCGGCTCTGCGAGGTGATGATCAGCAGGCCCGCGTCCTCATCGAGCATAATATTGGTGCGCCCGGCAGAAAGCGTGCGCGTGGGGTTGAACGACGCCAGGCGCTCGGCATTGGCCTCGCGGTAGGCGAGCTGCTCGCGGATATCGTCCGCGGTGCTGGAGCGATAGCCGTGAAAGTAGGGGGAGAGCTTGCCGGCGCACTCTTTGCACAGGTAGCCTTCATTGATTTTTGTCTTACCTAGAAGTCCCAGCTCGGTACCGCAAATCGCGCACTCTTTCTTCTCGAACATCTTGTCAAAGAAGCCCATGGCTGCCTCCCATCAACTGGTAGCGTGTGTCACTTTTGATGATGGGGGAGTGCGCGATCCTTCGCGATACCCAGACGGCTCAAGGAGTCTCCGCAACTGGGACACATGGCCCATTTTTCATCCGGCACATAGGGACACTCCTTGCCGCGGGTAGTCATTGGGCACTCATTGGGGACGTACTTAAATGAGTGGTGCTTAAATGAGTGGTGGAGGCCGCGGAGCCCACGGCCGATGAACGCCTCGATGCCTTCGTCGTCACCTTTGGGCTTACAAGGCGCGAGCGCGATATTCTTGAGGTCTTGGTCGTTTCGGACCAGAGCGTCCAGGACATCGCCACAACGCTTTTCCTCTCGCGCTCCACGCTCTACCGCCACATTTCCTTGGTCAACAAAAAGACCGACACCGCCTCGCGTGTGGCCCTTATCAACTTCTTCTGGTCCTGGACACCCAAGGACTAGCTAATCCCCCAATAAGTTGCGGTGGAATAGTCCCTAAATTAAAGTCATGGGGCTTTAAGCGGGAACTATTTCACCGCAACTGCTGAGGGGATAGACTGCGGCAGCGGCAGAGGCAGCGGCATCGGTGGCGGCAGGGGCAACGGCAACTGGCAGGGTGTTTTCCGTCTGCTTGCTACAGCAGCTCGCCGTGGCGGGCAATGTAGCGGCGCTTTGCCAGCTGGGTGAGCGCGATATAGGCGGAAACGATGCCGATGAGCAGCGCGAAAAAGCTCGCTGGTAGCGTCATGAGGCCGAGTGCATCGGCGATGGGGCTTGCCGGCAGCCAGGTGACGAGCGCCAGGCCCAGCACGGTGAGGACGCACAGCGCGGGCGCGGCGTGGTCGCGCGGGCTTGGCAGACGCGGGGAGCGCAGCATGTGGATCACGAGCGTCTGCGACCACATGGACTCGACAAACCAGCCGCTCTGGAAGAGCGCAGCAAAGGTCGCCATACCCGCGACGTCGCCCGCGGCGGCAAGCTCGGACCAGCTTGCGCCCTCGGCGGCGGGGCACACCACAAAGAAGAGCGCGGCGAAGGTCACGATGTCAAACAGCGAGCTTACGGGGCCCAGCTCGAGCATAAAGCCCTTGATGGACGCAGCGTCCCAAGCGCGCGGGCGGGCAGTCCAGGCGTTGTCGACGGTGTCCCACGGCAGTGCGATGCACACGATCTCGTAGACCAGCGACAGCAGCACCAGCTGCAGAGCGCTCATGGGCAAAAACGGCAAGAACAGGCTCGCGGCGGTTACGGACAGCACGTTGCCAAAGTTGGAGCTCACTGTGGTCTTGAGGTACTTAAGCAAGTTGCCGTAGGTGCGGCGGCCTTCGATGATGCCGCGCTCGAGCACGCCCAGGTCCTTCTGAAGCAAGATGATATCGGCGGATTCCTTGGCAATGTCGACGGCCGAATCGACCGAGATGCCGCAATCGCTCGCACGCATGGCGGCGGCGTCGTTGATGCCATCGCCCATAAAGCCCACGGTGTGGCCGAGCAGCTCGCGCATGACGCGCACCAGGCGCGCCTTCTGCAGCGGCGAGAGCTTGGCGAACAGATGGGTTTTCTCAGCGCGCTCGGCAAGTTCGGCGTCATCGAGTGCATCGATCTCGGAGCCGAGCAAGACGTTGCTCGCGTCGATGCCGATCTGTTCGCAGACGGTGGCGGCGACGCGGTCGTTGTCGCCGGTCAGGACCTTGACCGCCACGCCCTTGGCCTCGAGGGTGGCGACGGTGCCCGCGGCACTTGCTTTGGGCGGATCGAGGAAGGCCAAAAAACCCATCAGCACCATGTCGCACTCGTCGGCGATGCCAAACTCGCCCACGCAGCGCGGATTGGTCTTCTGCGCCACGGCAATCACGCGCAGGCCCTCGGCGTTGAGTCCGGCGACCTGCTTACGAATCTGGGCGAGCTTATCTTCGGTGAGAGGCTGGGCGATGCCATCGACCTCGACAAAGGAACAGATCTCGAGCATTTCCTCGGCAGCGCCCTTGGTGACCATCTGGGTTTTGCCTTGGGCATCGGCGACAACTACGCTCAGGCGACGGCGCGAGAAATCGAAGGGCACCTCGTCGACCTTGGTATAGCGGTCGCGCAGGCTCTGGCCCAGCATGGAATCGGGCGCTGTGGCCGAGGGCGTCACGTCGGCACGGTCGATGACGGCCAGGTCGATAAGGTTTTTGAGGCCGGTCTGGAAGAAGCTGTTCAAAAACGCATGGCGCAGCACGCGTGCGTCTTCGTTGCCATCGGTGTTGAGATAACGCTCGAGCACGATGCGGTCTTCGGTGAGGGTGCCGGTCTTGTCGCAGCACAGGACGTCCATCGCGCCCAGGTTTTGGATTGCTGGCAGCTCCTTGATGATAACCTGGCGACGGGCGAGGTCCTTGGCGCCCTGCGACAGGCTCGTGGTCACGATGACGGGAAGCATCTGCGGCGTGATGCCAACGGCCACGCTCGTGGCGAACAGCAGCGCGTCGATGACGTTGCCCTTGGTGGCGGCGTTGATGGCAAAGACGGCCGGCGCCATAACGAGCATGAGGCGTACGAGCAGCATGGAGACGCTCGAGACGCCGCGGTCAAACGCGCTCTTCTCGCCGCGCCCGTTGAGCATCTTGGCGATGCCGCCCAGGTAGGTGTCCGAGCCGGTGGCAACGACAAGCGCCATGGCGGTGCCGTTTTGCACGGAGGTGCCGGTAAAGACGATGTTCTTGCAGGCAGAGAGCGGCAGCGCGGAGCTGTCGGCACCCTCGACGACCGCGGCAGCAACGGTCTTCTCGACGGCCTCGCTCTCGCCGGTGAGCGCGGACTCGATCACAAACAGGTCGCGCGCGGTGATGATGCGGGCATCGGCCGGCACCATGTCGCCGGCAGAGAGGCGGATCGCATCGCCGGGGACGAGCTCATCGAAGGGGATTTCGATGCGCTCGCCGTCGCGCAGGGCGCAGCAGGTGTTGGAGACCAGGTCCTTGAGGGCCTCGGCCGCATTGCCGCTGCGGGCTTCCTGGATAAACTTCATGCCGCCCGATACCAGCAGCATGATGCCGATGACGATGACCGTGGAGGGGTCGCGCTGGGGCTCGGGCACGGCGAGCACGTCGATGTAGAGCGAGACCAGTGCGAGGGCGGCGAGGATGCCGGCGAAGGGATCGACGAACGCGTCGGCGATGCGGCGGGCGAGCGTCTTGGTCGGCGCTTCGATGGTGTTGGGGCCGACGGCGCTCAGGCGCTCGGCGGCGTGCTCGGCGGTGAGGCCGTTTGCCGTGGCGTCAAGCAGTACGAGAGTGTCCTCAGCACAATGGGTGGCGGCGAATATGGTGTTCTTGGACAGGCCGGCGTGAGCGGCAGGGCGCGCCGTGCGGCGGCGCTTGGAGATAGCTTCGAGTACCGTAGCGGTTTTGAGCATCAGCATAGGGTCCTCCTTGTTGAAGGGAGTTAGCGTACGTGTCGTATTTGCTTCAAAAAACCTAGATGTCGCTCACGTCAAGCTCGCGAACCGCCACAAAGGGGACAGGCACCTTTGTGGTGGTTTTGACGATCGGCTGTTGGCGCTTATGCGTGTGCGGAATCCTCGCGGCGTGCCGAGGGCGACATGCAGGTTTTTCGACTATGACTGCCTTCCATGGCACACCTCCTTAAGGCCGGGCGCGGCGCGCTTTGGGTATCTCGTACCCGTTTTAATCCGCCCGTATTTTTGATGAGGGGGTTTGCCGTGTCAACCCCTTTGTTTGGAAAACCATTGCCCCTGACAAAGCCTTTACAGAATGCTGAGGCCCCAAAGCGCGCCCGCAACGCGCCTTGCCTGCGCTAAACTGGAAGGCACGTACGCGATTACGAGAGGAGCCCGCATGGAGGCTTACAAGCAAGAGTTCATCAAGTTCATGGTCGAGTCCGACGTTCTTAAGTTCGGCAGCTTTACGCTCAAGAGCGGCCGTCAGTCCCCGTTCTTTATGAACGCCGGCGCCTACGTGACGGGCTATCAGCTCAAGAAGCTGGGCGAGTATTACGCCCAGGCCATCCACGATAACTTTGGCGACGACTTTGACGTGCTGTTTGGACCGGCCTACAAGGGTATTCCGCTGGCCGTCGTGACCGCAATTGCCTACCACGAGCTGTACGGCAAGGAGGTCAAGTACTGCTGCGATCGCAAGGAGGCCAAGGACCACGGCGCCGACAAGGGCAACCTGCTGGGCTACGAGCCCCAGGACGGCGACCGCGTGATTATGGTCGAGGACGTCACCACCAGCGGCAAGTCCATCGACGAGACCTATCCCAAGGTCAAGGCTGCTGCCGATGTCGAGATCAAGGGCCTGATTGTGTCCCTCAACCGCATGGAGGTCGGCAAGGGTGGCGTGACCACCGCGCAGAAGGAGATCGAGGCCAAGTACGGCTTCCCCGTCGCGAGCATCGTCTCCATGGCCGAGGTCGTCGAGACCCTCTACAACCACGAGATCGACGGCAAGGTTGTCATCGATGACGAGCTCAAGACCGCCATCGACGCCTACTACGAGCAGTACGGAGCTCGTTAGTTACGGCGTTTTACCAAACGCCGTAACTGCTCGACGCTGCGCGGGCCGCATTTGGACAATCTGACGTTCAACTTCAAGGGCGC
>URDI01000067.1:0-8927 GCA_900546475.1 uncultured Collinsella sp. | reverse complement strand
TCCGCGCCGCGCTGGGAAGGGCCGCGTAGCGGTCCAAGAAATCGTCCGCAGTCCCCGGTTTTATCTGGGCAAACGTGGTCGTCTATCGCAATATGGTCGTTGGGGATGTTCTTGTTTGGCTAGTCGTTTAAGGACGTCCCCAACGACTGCATAACGTGAGAGTGGATAATTTCCCGGTTTGGGCCTGTATTCGAGCTCAAAGTGGGAGATTATCCACTCTCGTCTATTAAGTGTCCGAAAATCCGCGCTCGTTTCGATTCCGCCTACATTTGTAGGAACAGTTCGTGGAGGCGGGTGTCTTCGTCGAGTTCGGGGTGGAAGGTTACGCCGAGCTGGTTGTCTTGGCGGGCAGCGACGATGCGACCATCGACTTCGGCTAGGGTCTTGGCGTCGCCGTGGACCTCGACGATGCGGGGCGCGCGGATAAACGTTAGCGGCACTTCACCGTCGATGCCGGCTACCTGCCCCTTGGTTCGAAAGCTGCCGAGCTGCCTGCCGTAGGCATTGCGCTCGACAAGTACATCCATGGTTGCCAAACGCGGCGTGCCCTTATCGTCATGGGCGGCAAGGTCGTGAGCCAGCAGAATCAGGCCGGCGCAGGTGCCCAGGACGGGCAGGCCTTTGGCGATACGGGCACGAAGCTCCTCGAGCATGCCCAACTCGTCAAGCAGCTTCCCTTGAACGGTAGACTCGCCGCCGGGAAGTACTAGACGGTCAAAGTCCTGCTTCAAATCAGCCGCCTGCCTCAGCTCAATACAACGTGCGCCCAGCTCGGACAGTCTCGCCTCGTGCTCGGCAAAAGCACCTTGGACCGCCAGCACGGCGACCGTCTGGTCTGCGTAATCGCTCATGTGCGATCCTTTCTGCCGGACTAGCGCCCGCGCTCCTCCATGATGATTTCGATTTCGTCGGCGTTGATGCCGACCATGGCCTCGCCCAGGTCCTCCGAAAGCTCGGCGATGAGTTTGGCGTCGGTGAAGTTTGCCACGGCCTTGACGATGGCGGCGGCGCGCTTGGCAGGGTCGCCGCTCTTAAAGATGCCCGAGCCGACAAAGACGCCCTCGGCGCCCAGTTGCATCATCAATGCGGCGTCGGCGGGGGTCGCTATGCCGCCGGCGGCAAAGTTTACGACGGGAAGCTTGCCCGTAGTATGGACCTCGCGCACCAGCTCGATCGGAACCTGCAACTGCTTGGCCGCCTCGAACAACTCATCATCGCGCAGGGCGACAACGTCGCGGATCTGCTTTTGGATCTTGCGCATGTGACGCACGGCCTGAACGACGTCGCCCGTGCCCGGCTCGCCTTTGGTGCGGATCATCGTGGCGCCCTCGGCAACACGGCGCAGCGCCTCGCCCAGATCGCGGGCGCCACAGACAAACGGCACGTCAAACTGGGTCTTGTCGATGTGGTAGACATCGTCGGCGGGGGAGAGGACCTCGGATTCGTCGATGTAGTCGATCTCGATGGCCTGAAGGACCTGCGCCTCGACGATGTGACCGATGCGGCACTTTGCCATGACGGGGATCGAGACGGCCTCTTGAATGCCCTTGATCATCTTGGGGTCACTCATGCGCGACACGCCGCCGGCGGCGCGGATGTCGGCCGGGATGCGCTCGAGTGCCATGACGGCACAGGCGCCCGCCTCTTCGGCGATGCGTGCCTGCTCGGGCGTGGTGACGTCCATGATGACGCCGCCCTTGAGCATCTGCGCGAGCTCGCGGTTGAGTTTAACGCGATCGGCCTTGCTGGTCTGTTCTGCCATGGTTGCTCCCTTGGTTGGCATGTGCATTGCTTGACGGAATATCCTATCGGGGAGCTGGGCATGGCGAAATACTCAGTTTTCGAGATAATAACAAGGTCAGACTAATACCAGATTGAATGACTCGATAAGGTCAGGTGATAGACCCATGCTTGACTACAATTTGGAAAAACGCGGCGAGGCATCGCTTTATGAGTATATTTATCAGCAAATTCAAGATGATATCGTTGCTGGACGCATTGCGGCGGGGGAGCATCTTCCGTCTAAGCGCGCCTTTGCCAGTCATCTGGGAATCAGTGTCATTACTATCGAGAATGCATATAGCCAGTTGCTTGCCGAGGGCTATATTTGCTCAATGCCGCGTCGTGGCTACTACGCTTGCGAACTTCCGGATGCACCGGTTTTGGCTTCGGCTGCGGAGGACATCGACCGAGATGCTGTCCCTGTTGGTCCCAGCGCGCATGATGCCATGGGGCAGGCAGAGCGATTCGACGCACTTTCTCCTTCCGCTTTGGAGGCGGCGCGGCTTTGGCAAAGTGCGCTACGGGCGACGCTGACGTCCGAAGACGAACGTGAAATCTTTTCGCCCGCACCGGCGCAGGGCACCGCTCGACTGCGACGTGCAATTGCGCACCATCTGCGCGGGACAAGGGGCATGAATGTCAATCCCGACAATATCGTTATCGGTGCGGGCGCCCAGCTGCTCGATACCATGTTGGTTCAGTTGCTTGGCGCGGACAAGGTGTATGCCGTCGAGGATCCAGGCTATTTGCGCTTGACGCGCATCTATCAGGCCATGGGTTGCGAAGTGCGGCATGTCCCGTTGGATGCTGAGGGCGTGGACTTGAGCGCGCTGCAGAAAACCGGGACCGATGTCCTTCACCTGATGCCGTCTCATCAGTATCCGACCGGTCTTGTGACGAGCATTGCGCGTCGCTATGCGCTGCTGAGCTGGGCCGCCGAGCGACCAGGTCGGTATCTCATCGAAGATGACTTTGATTGTGAGTTTCGCCTTGCCGGCAAGCCGATTCCCGCGCTCGCGTCGATCGATGCCGCCCAGTCGGTTATCTACACCAACACGTTTTCGAAGAGCCTTTCATCGGCGTTGCGTTTGGCGTACATGGTGCTGCCCGATGAGCTAATGGAGAGGTTTAAACGCAACCTTGGTTTCTACGCCTCGTCGGTAAGTTCTGTTGATCAGGTTGCCTTGGCGCGTTTGCTGGAATCGGGTGATTACGAGCGACATGTGAACCGCGTGCGCGTTCGTGCTCGTGGGGCGCGTGATGGCCTGGCGGCGCTTGTACGGAAAACGTTTCCGGCAGGGGAAGTCTCGATCGAGTACGCGGATGCCGGCCTTTACTGCGTCGTGGCCGTGGAGCGTGACGCGGGCGGAAGCTCTTTTGCACAGGCCCTCACGCGCTCGAGCATCCCTTTTATCGATATCGGTGACTGTTTTTGGTGTGCCGATGGCGCATCTGTCCCTGAAAACTCAACTCAAATTCTTGTTCAGTATGACGATCTGAGTCCAAAAGTACTAACTACCTTGGAATTGCAGCTAATGGGGGGCACTCTGCAACCTAAGTGAGTAGACTTTTAGCACTTTGGCGACCAGGCAGTTTTGTAACAAGCTATCTACCTACGGTTTTGAAAAGTAGGATGACCGGCCTGCTCGGGATGTTCAAAAAAGTCTACTCACTTGCCGCGCAAAGCTCCTGCATGAGAAAAAAATGGGGTTTTCAACAGGGCTTCGTCCAGCTCTCGGCAAGCTTTTGGCCAGTTGGGGAGGGCTGTTGAAAACTTGGCAGTCCGTTCGGCGCCATTTTTGGTGCGTTCGCGCCAATGCGTGACTGACTGGGTTGAAATTCGTGTTTTCCTGTGCCTATGAAGGATCTACTTTGTGACATATCAGCTTTTAGGTACTGGCGTTTGCCTCCTCAAGTCCGCGCTTTGTGTCCGCCGCTTCCACGACCGGAAGAAGACCGGCAGCGATATGATCTCGCCCGCAACCCGACGGCTGCGGTCGCGCTCGGTTTTCCGTTGTATACATTGGTTCGGTCGAGAAACAAACGGACTTGTCCTGCCAGCATTAGGCAGCGGCTGTTTCTTGGTGAGCTTCCCAGGGAATCCGTGCTGGAAACGGAGCATGGGGTTTTGATTACGTCTCCTCTACTGACGGCATTCATCATGTTGCGGCATCTGACGGATCTTCAGCTTCTTTTGGTATTGGCGGAGATGTGTGGCTTGTTTGCGGTGTGTGCCCTGCCGGCGGCACTTGAGGCGGAGCTTTCGCGTGCAATTGATTCGGGCGCGATTTCGACAACGTTCGGTTGGGTGCGCTGCCCGTCCGAGGACGGCACCGCCTCAAATTTATGGCGTCGAGACGCTTTGGTTTTGGGCGGAGATCTTGACCGTTTTTGTTCAGATGTTTGTGGGATGCGTTACGGCAATAGATTTATAGCGGTATCGCAACTCGTTCCATTGGGCGCCGCGTCGCCTTTTGAGGTCGAGGCGTATTTGCTACTTGCACTGCCGCGATCCCTGGGAGGCGAAGGTTTTTGCGGCATAGAGCTTAATGTTGAAGTGATGCTAAGCACAAGTGCTCGAGCGATTGTGGGAAAGTCCCGTGTATATATCGACCTACTTCTTTCTTCGCCGGACGGCAGGCGACAGGTGGCCATTGAATGTCAGGGAAAGGCCTCGCACGGACGCGCAGGGGATGGCTTGCGTGACGCTGACCGCATGACGGCCCTTCAGGCCATGGGCTACGATGTACTTCTCCTGACACACAGACAGATATCCGATGAGGGTAGATTCCACGCGATCGTTAAGGCCGTATGCAGGATGCTCGATGCTGAATATCGTGATAAAAGCTCAGATGAGCAAAGGGCTGAGACATTACTCCGGTCTGAACTATTCGTTGACTGGACAAAATTGGGAGTAATTGACGGAAAGATGCCCGTTAGACACAAAACAGCTCGATCGTGGACGGCTGCGGTTCTAAGTGAGTAGGCTTTTGGCACTTTGGCGACCAGGCCGTTTTGCAACAAGTCATTTACCTGCGACTTTATAAAGCAATACGGATGGTCTGCTCGGCAAGTTTCGAAAAGTCTACTCACTTAGTTTTGACGAGAAACCGATGCCGAAGGCAGTCCTATTTCAGGGAGTTAACAAGTTCGTGAGGCACGAAAAAGGCCCGAAACAATACGGTCCGGGCCTTATAAAGCTAGAGAATGTCTCTCAGGCGTTTGGCTTAGCCAAAGTAACGCTTGAGCAGGCCGGCGAAAGCCTTGCCGTGGCGGGCCTCGTCGCGAGCCATCTCGTGCACGGTGTCGTGGATGGCATCGAGGCCAGCGGCCTTGGCGCGCTTAGCGAGATCGGTCTTGCCAGCGGTGGCGCCGTTCTCGGCCTCAACGCGCATCTCGAGGTTCTTCTTGGTGGAGTCGGTCACAACCTCGCCCAGGAGCTCAGCGAACTTGGCGGCATGCTCGGCCTCCTCGTGGGCAGCCTTCTCCCAGTACAGGCCGATCTCGGGATAGCCCTCGCGATGGGCGACGCGAGCCATGGCCAGGTACATACCGACCTCGGAGCACTCGCCTTCAAAGTTGGCGCGCAGGTCGGCAACGATGTCCTCGGAGACGCCCTCCATCTTGGCGACGCCCACGACGTGCTCGGCAGCCCACTCGAGCTGACCCTCCTCCTGCTTCAGGAAACGAGAACCGGGAACGCCGCACTGGGGGCACTTGAAGTCCTCGGGCAGCTGGTCGCCGTCGAACTCTTCCACATAACCGCAAACGGGGCAAACAAACTTCATGATTCGATCCTTTCGATCGATGGCGATGGGGCGCTTGTCCGGTCCCGTAAGGGCCCTCTCCGGACGTGCGTCTTGACGAGTTCTATTATCCATAAATGCGACCGAATGTGAAGCCTATTAGGAATGATTTTTAATAAAACAATTTTCGGCATGTGAAGATGTTGATTGATTAACGATTTGCAAGCCATATGCGGACGCCGATGAGTACAATCGGTCGAACAAATGTTGACCTATCAACAAATGAAGGAGTTTCCTTTATGCATCTAGCCCGCCGCGCCTGGTGCCGAACATATCAGACGGTTTTTCGCATCGCATTGCCGATCCTGCCCTATACCGAGCCGCGCATTTTGGAGCATGCCGAGGATGTGCCCGCAGTGCTTCAAAAGCGCTCGATCCAGAAGGTCCTTATCGTGACAGACCCTGGTATTGCTCGTTTGGGACTCACGGCATCACTCGAGCGTGCGCTTACGGCTCAGGGGATTGGCGTTACGGTCTATGCCGAAACGCGTGCGAATCCCACGGTCTCAAACGTGGAGGAAGCGGCGTCCCTGTATCGCGAGAGCGCCTGCCAGGCCATTATCGGCTTTGGCGGCGGTTCGGCCATGGACTGCGCCAAGGGCGTGGGCGCACGCATCGCACAGCCAAATAAGCCCATCAACAAGATGCGTGGCCTGTTGCGCGTCCACCGTCTCCTGCCGCTGCTTATTGCGGTTCCCACTACCGCCGGTACGGGAAGCGAAGTCACGCTCGCGGCGGTTATCACCGATGACGAGACGCACTACAAGTACCCCATTAACGACTTTGTGCTTATTCCGCGCTTTGCGGTGCACGACCCCGAGTTTACACGTGGCCTGCCCGCCTCCATTACGGGGCAGACGGGTATGGATGCCCTGACGCATGCCGTCGAGGCCTTTATCGGCCGTAGCACCACGCCCTACACGCGCAAGATGGCGCGCCAGGCGGTGCAGCTCATCCACGACAATTTGCTCGAGGCCTATGAGCATGGCGACGACATGCGTGCGCGTCGCAATATGCTTTCGGCGGCGTATAAGGCGGGCGTTGCGTTTACCCGCTCCTATGTGGGATACGTTCACGCCATCGCGCACAGTCTGGGCGGCCGATACGGAATTCCGCACGGTTTGGCCAACGCGATTATCCTGCCGCACATGCTTCGCGCTTATGGTGACGCCGCCGCCCCCAAGCTTGCCGATCTTGCTCGCATGGCGGGCATTGCGCCGGCTACCGCGCAGGACAGTCTTGCGGCCGAGGCCTTTATCGATTGGGTCGACCGCATGAATGCCGCCTTGGGCATTCCCAAATATGTGACGGGCATTCGCCGCTCCGATATTCCGCAAATGGCGGCCCATGCCGATGCCGAGGCCAATCCGCTATACCCCGTTCCGCTTCTAATGGACCGTCTGGAGCTCGAGCATATGTACGAGGTCGTTGCGGGTGGTATGTTTGAAGACGAGAACTAGGAGGGCCCATGAACACCGAGGAAATTGCGCGCATCGTCGGCGATCAGCGCGCCTACTTTAAGACGCACGCCACGTTTGACGTTAACGCTCGCCGTCGCGCGCTCGTGAGCTTGCGCGACGCAGTGCGGGCGCACGAACCCGATATTGCCCATGCGCTCAAGACCGATTTGGGAAAGTCGCATGACGAGGCCTATATGTGTGAGATCGGCACCTCGCTTTCCGAGATTCGTCATCAGATTGCGCATGTGGCTCGATGGAGTCGTCCGCGCCTGCGTCCGTGTGACCTCGCCAACGCCGTGAGTGTGTGCAAAACGCAAGCCGTGCCCTATGGCGTCACGCTCATTATGGCGCCCTGGAACTACCCGTTTTTGCTAACGCTCGAGCCGCTTGCCGGCGCCCTTGCCGCGGGCAATACCGTGGTCATCAAGCCGAGCGCCTATGCTCCGGCATCAAGCGCGGTGCTCAAGCGGATCTGTGAAGAGGCGTTTGATCCGCGTCTGGTGACGGTTGTCGAGGGCGGGCGCGCCGAGAACGAAGCGTTGCTCGATGAGCGCTGGGACAAGATTTTCTTTACCGGTAGCGTTCCGGTCGGCAAACTCGTCATGGAGCGCGCAAGTAAAAACCTTACGCCCGTGACGCTTGAGCTGGGCGGAAAGAGCCCCTGCATCGTGGATGCGACGGCAAACTTGAAGGTCGCAGCGCGGCGTATCGCCTTTGGTAAATGGCTCAACGTGGGGCAGACCTGCGTGGCGCCCGACTACCTGCTGGTCGACACGCGCGTGCACGACGAGCTGCTGGGTCTCACCAAGGAAGAGGTCCGCCGTATGTTTGGCGAGCACCCGCTCGATAACGAGGACTACGGTCATATTGTCAACGCCAAGCATTTTGCGCGCGTGCGCGGGCTGATCGACCCCGATAAGGTTGTGCTGGGAGGCACGACGCGCGAGTCGTCGCTCAAGATTGAGCCGACGATCCTAGACGGCGTGACCCCCGATGACGCCGTGATGCAGGAGGAGATCTTCGGTCCCATCTTGCCGGTGCTGACGTTTGAGAGCCTAGACGAGGCCGAGGCGTTCATCACTAATCGCCCGACGCCGCTGGCCCTGTATATCTTTAGTCGGGATCGCGCGGTTCAGCAGCGCTTTGTGCGCTACGTGCCCTTTGGCGGCGGCTGCGTTAACGACACCATCATGCATCTGGCTACGAGCCATATGGGCTTTGGCGGCATGGGAGCGAGCGGTATGGGGCAGTACCATGGACGCGAGAGCTTCGATACGTTTAGCCACAAGAAGAGCATCGTGAACAAGGCAACGTGGCTGGACGTGCCATTCCGCTACGCTCCTTACGCAAGCTGGAAGCACAAGTTCGTGCGCATGTTTGTGCATTAGAATCAGATGGTGTAGCGACAAACGGTCGAAAAGGCACGGGTGGGGCGAATTTGTGTCCGCGCGAGTTCGTAGACTTCTCTGTAAGGTTAAACGCCGGTTTATCCGGCCGTTAGGGGAGTTGCTATGTACGAGCCTTCACGTGTTCTTCTGTCATTTCACATTGCAGGATTTCAATATGCCGACGGCGCTTTGGTCCTAGGTGATCTTAAAGCGGGCGATAAACTGACGCTGTGTGCCGAGCGCGATAATCCTCATGACCCCGAGGCAGTTGCGATCTACTATGGCAAGACCAAACTTGGCTACGTTCCAGGAAACGAGGTCGGCCCGCTCATATGACCCAATCCGCTGTCAAGAGCCACAATGGCCCCGCCGACCGCTTGCAATCGGTCGGCGGGGCCTGCCGTTGAACCCGTCCCGGTCCGCCCCCGGCATGTCGTCGACGCCTTCGGCTCAGTCTCATATCCGCGGATACCGCTCCGGCGGCCCGCAAT
>URDI01000066.1:0-8961 GCA_900546475.1 uncultured Collinsella sp. | reverse complement strand
CACCAAATTAAAAACAACTATGAAGTATTTTGAGTTCACATTCCATACAAGTCCACCCTCGCCCTGACCCTGACCGGCGCGAGCATCGGATTCGGCATCGCGACGGCGGCGCTTGGACATCGACGTGCCGGCCAGACGGTCGGCACTCGACAGACCGTCGCCCACGTCGACGCCGTTCTCGCGATCGAGCTCCATGAGCGCCAGGCGCATCTCGGGCGACTCGATGCGCTCGAGCACATCGCGCGTCACGCAGTCGGGGCGGCAGTTGCAGCCCTGCTCGGCGGCCTTCTTTTTGCAGCCCTCCGAGCACGTCATGTCGGCCAGGTTGACCTTGAAGACCTTGCCGTTCTCCAGACGCAGTACCAGCTGCTCGCGCGGCGTGTCGTATTCCTGGATGCGCGCCTTGCCGAGAGGCGTATCGATGAGCGTCTTCTTTTTGGGCGCGCGGCTCTTAAAGTCCTTGTAGGCCTCGAACTCGTAGCGCAGGCAGCACATCAGGCGGCCGCACACGCCGCTGATCTTGGAGGAATTGAGCGGCAGGTCCTGCTCTTTTGCCATGCGGATCGAGACGGGCTCAAACTGTCCGCCAAAGCGCGTGCAACAGAGCTCCTGGCCGCACTGGGCATAGCCGCCCACCAGGCGGGTCTCGTCGCGCACGCCGATCTGGCGCATGTCGACGCGAATGTGCAGCGTCGAGGACAGATCCTTGACGAGCTGGCGAAAATCGACGCGCTCCTCGGCGGCAAAGTAGAACACGGCCTTCTCGCCGCCAAACAGGTACTCGACGCCGACCGGCTTCATCTCGAGGTCGAGCTCTTTGACCAGACGGCGGAAATCGACCATGGCCTCGTCACCCTGGATGGTCAGGTCGTCGGCAAGCTGCAGGTCGATGTCGCTCGCCACACGCAGCACGGGCTTGAGCGGCTGACCGATCTCGTCTTGCGGTACCTCGAAGGGATCAGCCGTGACCAGGCCGATCTCGGTTCCGCGCTCGGTGGAGCAAATAGCGTAATCTGCCTCGAGGATATCCAGGTCCTGCGGGTCAAACCACAGGTCGCGCGAGGCGTAGGTAAACTTAACGGGTACGACTAACGGCATTTCAGTGCCTTCCTGATATCGAACAGCATGACCTCGATGGCCAGCTGGGGAGTAACGTTTCTGGCGATGTTGCGCTCGGCGGTCGCGACCGCCTCGAGCGCCTGGGTGGCACCCGCAACATTGGTCGCGGCGGCAAGCCGACCGATCGTATCGCGCACGTCTTCGTTCACCACGTCGGCCGCCTCGTCCTGAAACGTCAGCAGCACGTCGCGCATGAGCGTCCGCGCGCTCGCCAGCGCTTCCATGATACCCGAACGCTCGCGCGCGTTGAGTTCGCGCTTGTTGCGGTCCTCAAGCTGCTTCAATGCTCCACGCGACAGGTAGTCGGCGTTTTGCTCGAGTACCTTTTCCTGCGTGGACTTGACCTCGGCAAGCGGCGCCTTGACGGCGACGATGAGCGACTTGGCGCGACTGAGCACGTCGGCCTCGTCGGCGGCAATGAGTGAGTCGATGGCACGGACCATCTGACGGCGGGCGTCCTGGCGCTCGGCGCTCTTAAGAAACTCGATGCCGCGTGTGGGGCTTCCCGCCACGGCGACCGCCATGCGGCAACGCGCAGGGTCCTGACCGGTGGCGCGGCTCACGGCCTGCGCGGCGACGGCGGGCGATACCAGCCGAAACGGCACACACTGGCAACGACTCACGATAGTGGGCAGTATCACGTCGGCCGAGGTGCCCAGCAAGATAAACATAACGCCCTCGGGCGGCTCCTCGAGCGTTTTGAGCAGTGCGTTGGCGGTGTTGGCACGCAGTTGCTCGGCACGGTCGATGATGTAGACCTTGGCCTTGGCACGGATGGGCGCCAGTGGCACGTCATCGAGCAGCTCGCGGGTCTGGGCAATGAGGTAACCCGTGGCGCTCTCGGGCGTGTAATAGTGCACGTCGGGGTGCGTATGGCGGGCGACGCGCACGCAGCTATCGCATGAGCCGCAGCCATTCTGCTCGCACAGGAAGGCTTGGGCGAGCGCCCACGCGGCGTCGAGCTTGCCCGCGCCGGGAGCGCCCAAAAACAGGTAGGCGTGCGATGCGCGACCGCTAGCGACGGCATTGGTCAAAAAGTCACGCACGCGCTCTTGGGTGTCGAGCTTGGCCAGCAGGCTTGCCTGAGCGGGGGCCATGTTACTCGGCCTCCTTGGCAAGCGCGGCGGCGACGGCTTCCTGCGGAATGTCGAGACCGTACGCGCGAACCTGCTCGACCGTCTTCTCGAAGACTTCCTCGACGGTCGTAGTGGCGTCGATGAGCTTTACGCGGTCTGGCTCCTCGGCAGCAATTGCGCAAAACCCCTCGTAGACACGCTCCTGGAATGCCATGCCCTTAGCCTCCATGCGATCTGCCGCGCCACGGGCTGCCATGCGTAGCGCCGCCTGCTCGGGCGTGATGTGGTAGACGAGTGTGAGCGCCGGGTGCGTTCCCGCGACGGCCAGGTTGTTGGCGTCGCGCACCATCTGGCGATCGAGGCCGTCGGCAAATGCCTGGTAGCAGGTCGTGGAATCGTAGAAGCGATCGCACAGGACCACCTTGCCGGCCGCAAGGGCGGGGGCTATGACCTCGTGCACCAACTGGGCACGCGCAGCCTCGTAGAGCAACAGCTCGCAGGTATCGCCCATCGCCGTGTTGGCGGGGTCGAGCAGCAGGGCGCGAATCTTTTCGCTGATGGCAGTGCCACCCGGCTCGCGCAGAGTTACGACCTGATAGCCAGCGAGTTCGAGCGCGCGGGCAAGCAGGCGCGCCTGCGTGGACTTGCCGGCACCGTCGACGCCCTCGAGCGTGATAAAGCTATGTTGAGCAGGCTCAAAAGCCATGGGCGCAGCCCCTTCCTACAAGGCGCGTAAATGCAGATATATCAACCAAGCCATGATACCCCAGTGCTCGGCGCGTCCCCAATGGCTAAAGGCGCCTTTCCAAAGTTGCGGTGAAATAGGGACTGATTGAAGCTCTGAGACCGCCAAACAGTCCCTATTTCACCGCAACTTATGATGGGGAATTTTGGATGCTGGGTATAATCGTCGTATTGCATTGAAATGTGGCGAAAGGAGTGGCAATGTCTCGGTATTGCGCCTCGTGCGGCAAGCTTCTTGCAGATGATGCCAAGTTCTGCACCTCATGCGGTGCACCCGTTGAGCAAACAGCCGCAAGCGATAGCCAGCCCGCTTTTGAGCAGACCGGCTCCCTTGATACGCCGCAAGCCAAGGCGGATGACTCCCTCGCCTATAGCCCCGACCCTGCCGCAAGGACCGAGGCCGTCGAGACCACGCAGCGCATACCCGTCGCGAGCGGCTCGCCCCAACAGCAGCCGGCTCCCGCATACGCGCCCGCTTCGCCACAGACCCCCGCTCCCAAAAAGAGCGGCACCGGGCCGCTTATCGCCGTTATTGTTGTGCTGGTGGCGATCATCATCGCCCTGGTCATCTTCTTTGCAATCAGACCGTTCGACAACGCCGCCACGCAGACGACTGCCGAGGTAGCTAAGCTGCACCATGACGTCGACGACGATGACCTAAAGCCTCTCGGCGATCCCAACAGCCTGTACGACGATGATGACGATGACGACGAGGATGGCGGCGAAGCAACGCTCTCTGAGCAGAACCTCTACCGTCGCCTGAGCGAATACTACGACCTGCTCGAAGATCTCGACAGCCAGGTCCGTGGCTGCGCGCAGAACTTCAACGGCAACTATCTGGAAGAGGATCGAACCACCCGTCAAAATCTCGCCGACGTCGCCGAGCGCACGGAGGACACCATCGAGCAGTATTACGACATCGTCGAGGACCTGGACGTCCCGACGAGCTCCAAAAACTACAGCTCCTGGAAGGACATCATCGCCCTGTACGACGACCTGGATCACCGCATTGACGCAATCTGTGATGCCTGGGAGATCAGCCTGAAATACGCCAAGCCTGCGGACCACAAGAATGAGATCGTGGCGCCGCTGTCGCGCGACAACGTGGCGGGCACCAATGACAATAAGTACCGCCTAGACTTTGAGGAGCGCTATCCCGGCGCCAAGCCTGTCGAGGTGAACTAGCGCTTTGTCGTTCCCGAGCCGGCAGTTAGGGACGTTCCTAAACTGCCGGCAGAAAAAGGAACGTCCCTAACTGCCGGTCAAAAAAACGAGCGAGGATCATGAGACCCTCGCTCGTTTTTTTGGGCATTGTTTCGACTGCGCCGTTACTTGTCGGCGGCTGCTTTCTTGGCAGTCGACTTCTTCGCGGTCGTCTTCTTGGCGGCAGTGGCTTTCTTAGCCGTGGTCTTCTTTGCCGTGCTCGCCTTGGTCGTAGTCTTGCGGCCGCGGGCGGGCTTCTTCTCCTTGGTCGGGCAGTCCATGTTGACGCAGATACGCCACGGACCGCGCGCCGTGTTGACCACCACGATGGGGGCGCCGCACTCGGGACAGGTCTCGCCCGTCGCCTCGAGCTTGCCACGCGCCGGCAGCGGATAGCTCACGCCGCAGTCATCGTAGTTGGTGCAGCGGATAAAGCGCTTGCCGCTCTTCTCGCTCTTGTGCGCGATCAGGTCGCCATGGCGTCCGGCCTCGGCACACACCTTGCACTCGCCCACTTTAAGGTCGGGCTCGTAGTTGGTGGGGCACGTCGGGTTCACGCAGATCTCGAAAGCCTTCTGGCGGAACGGCTGACACTTAATGCGCGGCGCACCGCATTCGGGGCACACGGCGGCCTCGCCCTCGAGCGGGCTCACCTTGACGCCGCTCGGCACCGGATAGGTCACGTCGCAGTCGGGCCAGCCCATGCAGCCAATGAAGCTGCCGCGGGTCTTGGCGCTCGTCTTCATAACCAGGTCCTTGCCGCACTTGGGGCAAGCGCCCACGCGCGCATCGGCCGTGACGGCGTCGCTGATGGCGTCGCCGAGCTCCTGCGTATGCTTGAGCAGCTCGTCGAGCACGCCGGCCAGCAGCGCACGCGAGTGCGTCACGACATGCTCTTCGGTGTCCTCACCGCGCTCGACGCGAGTCATGTCGCCGTCGAGCTCGCTGGTCATATCGGGGCTCGTGATGCGCGGGGCAAACTGCGTCAGCGCGTCGATGATGGCGATGCCCAGCTGGCTCGGCTCAACGGGATCGTTTTTGAGGTAGCGCACGGCGTACAGGCGCTCGATGATGCTCGCACGCGTGGACTTGGTGCCCAGACCGCGCTTTTCCATCTCCTGCACGAGCTTGCCCTGGCTGTAGCGCGCGGGCGGCTCGGTCTGCTTGGCCTCAAGCTTAATATCGAACACGTCGACCGTGTCGCCCTGCTCCAGCGGCGGCATCTGCTCGTCGCGCTTGAGTCCGTACGGGTACGCCTCGCGGAAACCCGGGGTCACGAGCACATCGCCCGAAGCCACGAACGGTTCGCCGTTGACGTCGAGCTCGAGCTTGGTATTCTCGATGGTCGCGGGACCCATAAGCGTCGCCAGGAAGCGGCGGGCGATGAGGTCGTAGAGCTTGCGCTGGCCGCCATCGAGCGTGGACGGATCGCCTTCGCCCGTGGGGTAGATGGGCGGGTGGTCGGTGGTCTCGACTTTGCCGCGCGTGGGCTTCATGGGGCCGGCGAGTACCTTTTTGCACACGGGCGCCAGCGCCGGGTTGATCTTTGCCAGGTCGCTCACCACGGCGCCCAGATCGAGCGTCGCAGGGTACACGGTGTTGTCGACACGCGGATAGCTGATGAGGCCCGCCATGTAGAGGGACTCGGCGATGCGCATGGTACGTGCAGGTGAGATGCCCTCGGCCGCGGCGGCAGCCTGCAGCGAGGTCGTCGCAAACGGCGTGGGCGGCTGCTGCTTGCGGGAGCGCTTGGTCACCGCGGCGACGGTTGCCGTCGTAGCGCCGTCGATGTGGCCGTACGCCGTCTCGGCAGCATCTTTATCGGTAAAACGCGCCGTCTTGTGCGCAATTTTAAAGCGGTCGTCCTCGGCAGCACCCTGCGCGGCACCCATGCCGCGAATCTGCCAATAGTCCTCGGGCACAAACGCCATGCGCTCGCGTTCGCGCTCGACCACCAGGGCGAGCGTCGGCGTCTGCACGCGGCCGGCGGAGCGCACGTTGCCAAAGCCGCCGAACTTGGCGAGCGTCAGGTAACGCGTGAGCACCGCGCCCCAAATGAGGTCGATGTGCTGGCGGCTCTCGCCGGCGTCGGCCAGATTCTGGTCGAGCGAGACAAGATTATCGAAGGCCTGCGTGATCTCGGCCTTGGTAAACGAAGAATACTGGGCGCGGGCGACCGGCAAGTCGGGCGCAACCTCGCGCACCTTGTTGAGGGCGTCCGAACCGATCAGTTCGCCCTCGCGATCGAAGTCCGTGGCGATGATGACGCTGTCGGACTTCTTGGCAAGGTTCTTGAGCGAACGAATGAGCTCCTTCTCGGCCGGCAGCTTAATGACGGGCGCCCAGGTAAGGTAAGGCAGGCTCTCAAGCTTCCAGCCCTTGATGGAGATACCATCGGCAAGGAATGGCTTGCGCTTGGTGTCGTACGGCGGGCGGGCCAAGCCATCGGGCATATCGGCCGGCAGCATCTCACCGTCCTCCGTGACCGAATACCAGCCCAGCTTTTTATCGAACAGCACGCTGTCGCAAAAATCGGGCGCAAGGATGTGACCGGCAAGGCCGATCGTCACGCACTCCTCGCCCTTCCACTCAAAACGGTAGATGGCGGTGTTGTACACCTTGTCCTTTTTGGGCTTGCCCGTGGACAGACGCTCGGCGATCTGACGCGCGGCGTCGTTTTTCTCGGCGATGATGAGCTTCAAAAGAGGCTCCTATCTCGTATCTCTGCGGCTACGCCCGCCCGTATGGCGGCCGACTTACGCCCTTGCTTGCTCAATCTGCCCGATGAGCCAATCGCACCAGGCATCCATGCCCTCGCCCTTGCGCGCGCTCACGGCAAACCGCGGCGCTTGCGGATTGAGGTCATCGAGTGTCTTAGTATACCTATCCATGTCAAAATCGAAAGCCGGGGCCACGTCGACCTTGTTGAGCAGCTGCGCGCCGGCGTGCTGGAAGATGCCCGGATACTTGATGGGCTTGTCGTCGCCCTCGGGCACCGAGAGAATCATGATGGACAGGTTCTCGCCCAGGTCAAAGTCGACCGGGCAGACCAGGTTACCCACGTTTTCGATAAAGATGACGTCGATGTTCTCCAGACCCACAGCCTGGTCGAAGGCATCGACAGCCTCCATGATCATGTTGCCCTCGAGGTGGCACAGACCGCCCGTGTTGATCTGGATGGCGGGCATGCCGGCTTCCTTCATGGTGATGGCGTCGACATCCGAGGCGATATCGCCCTCGATGACGGCACAGCGTAGGCCGGCCTTGTCACGCAGGCGCTCGTTGGTGCCCAGAATCGTGGTGGTCTTACCCGAGCCGGGGCTCGACAGCACATTGATCACGTAGGTGCCTGCCTCATTAAATCGCTGACGCAGCTGATCTGCCAGGCGCTCGTTGCGCGACAGGATCGGCGACGCGATATCAATCGTTTTCTCGGCCATACTTAGCGCTCCTTACTTTGGCCCCTTTATACCCCATCATTAGATGGCTAGCGGGCTAATCGTCGGGGGTTTCGATTTCGATACTTGCGATATCGAGCTCGCGGCCGTGCAGCAGGCGCACGTTGGCGCCGCCACACTGGGGGCAGCGACAATGGAAACGGTCGTGCTCAAAGACCTCGCCGCAGTCCAGGCACTCGCTTTGTGGATGGACCTCCTCCACGGCAAGCTCGCAGCCGCGCGTGAGCGGGTCCTCATCGCGAAACGTCTCCCACGCAAAGTCGAGTGCCTCGCGCACGACCTCGGTCATATCCCCGATACGAAGCGTTACCAAAACGGCGCGCGAGGCCCCCGCCCCACGCGCCGCGCGAATCACTGTATCGAGTATGCCGTTGACAATGCCAACCTCGTGCATACCGATTTACTCCTCGTCGTCCTCGTCGTCCGAGAACAGGTCCAGACGGCTCACGAACAGGCCCTCCTTGCCCTCGCGCGCGGTAATGACCACGCGAGCGATGGCGAGCGAAATCTCGTAGAGCGAGAGCAGGGCACCGTACATAAGGCCCAGCGTGACGGGCGAGCCGTCGGGTGTGATCACAGCCGAGCCCACGAGCAGGCCTACGTACACGTAGCGCCAGGCGCTGCGGAAGGCCGCGTAGGACACGATGTGGAAAACAGACAGGTAGAAGATGATGAGCGGCAGCTCAAACGCCACACCAAAGCCAATCATAAAGAGCAGCTCCATGTTGACGTAGTTCTCCAGATCGGGCAGCGCCGTGGCGACGGCCGAGGTCTCGCCGATGAGCCACTCAAAGCCCGCAGGGATGATGATGAAATAGCAGAAGATGGCACCCAGGAAGAACAGCACCGTCGAGGCGAGCACCGTGGGCACGACCCACTTGCGCTCGTTGGGGCGCAGCGCCGGCAGGAAAAATGCCAGGATCTGCCAAATGATCATGGGCGTGCACATGACCACGGCCATCTTGATGGCCAGCGAGAAGCGCAGGCCAAAACCGCCGAGCGTGGTGGTGATGTAGAACTTACCGTCCGGCACAAAGGAGCGGATGGGGTCTTCCAAGATGTCGAGCACCACGGGCGTGGCGAAATACAGCACGATAGCGGCGGCAAACACCGATACGACCACGATAGTCAGGCGGCGACGAAGCTCTCCCAGGTGATCGAAGAGCGGCATTCGCGCGGGTCCGATAGGCATTACTCATCGCCTCCCTTCGAGGCGTCGGCGGCAGTGGCTTCGTCCTCGGCCTCGAGCTCGCGAGCGAGCTGGTCGACGACAGCCTTGCGCTTGCGGGGACGACGGGCGTAGAGGTCGGCCGTCGTGGGCTCTGCCGGCTCGGGCTCGGGCTCCGGCTCTGCAGCAGGCT
>URDI01000065.1:0-9205 GCA_900546475.1 uncultured Collinsella sp. | reverse complement strand
TGTCATGCGGACTCCAAACCGGACCTGATGGTCCAACTTTTTGTCCGCAGTCCCCTTTTCGAGCAGGCGATCCTCTCGATGATTTTTTAATCCCCGTCCCAGAAAAATCATCGGCGAACGCGCTACTCTGCGCTGGTGAGGACGCCGGTGGTGTCGAAGGCCGGGGTGAAGCTCTCGTCTACCGCGCCGCCTTCTTGCCAAAACATCGTCGTAAAGCCCAGGTCGTCGGCATGGTCGAGCACCCGCTCGTACTCCTCGCGCGTCACGGCGCGCGCCAGGTCGCCGCCTTGTTCGCGCATGAGGGCATTGGGCGTGTACTGGTTCATGACCGAGATCGGCACGTCGCCCACCGTCTGCCACACCAGGTCCAACACGCGGCACGAATCGTCCGCATGCCCCGGCAGCACCAGATGACGCACGATTATGCCGCGCCTCATGAGCCCGTCCTCGTCTACCAGCTCTCCCCCGCGGCGCTCAATCTCGCGCGCCATCTGGGCCAGACCCGACACGGCCACGCGCGGGTAGTCCTTAATATGAGAAAGCGACTGCGCAAGCCCGGCATCGGCATATTTAAAGTCCGTAAGCCACACGTCGACCAGGTCGCCCAGCGCCGCCACGGCACTCGCGCGCTCGTAACCACTCGTGTTGTAGACAATTGGGATGACCAACCCGCGCGTCCGTGCCGCGGCAATCGCGGCAGGCAACAGGTGCGCATAGTGCGTCGCCGTCACCAGGTTGATGTTATTGGCGCCCTGGTCCTGCAGCTCCAGCATAATCTCGACCAAACGCTCGGGCGAAATCTCAAGACCGAAATTGCCCGTTGAGATCTCGTGGTTCTGACAATAGATACATTTGAGCGAACAGCCGCTAAAGAAAATCGTACCCGAGCCGGCCTCGCCCGAAATGGGCGGCTCCTCCCACATATGGAGCGCCGCGCGGGCGACCTTAAGCGTGTTGTCGGCGCCGCACACGCCACGCGCGCCCTCGTCGCGCGCCGCACCGCAACGGCGCGGACACAAATGGCAGGCGGGCGAAAAAAGTTCGGTCAACGACGTCGGCATAAAAACATGCTCCAAAACAATGATTCAGCAGCTCAAACGTAAAGGGACCAACCGCACAGACGGCTCGAGCCCAAGGCGCCGTAATCGTCCGACACGATTTTTATAATGTCAAGACTGGAATCGACAAAGTGCCGCTTTATGATGTAGGTATTCCGCCCCCCGCGGAGCAACTGGGTGAACCGTCGCGTTTATTTAGGGAGCCCACACAGTCGTACCTAGTACAGGTATCCTTCGTTGTTAAGGACGCTGGAACAGTCGATGAGGGCACCCACCTGTTTTAGGTGGGTTCATTTTCGTAACGTGGGGGGTGGTTTTCTTTTGCCGATTTTTCTGAATACCGCCGCTGCAGACCCCACATGGACGCTCAGCGGCATCCAGCAGAATCCCCACCAACATCCCAATATCTGGTAAGCGCGTGATAATCGCACGGTGCAAACCTCCGCACCCCCTCGGTCGAGTATCATGGGTCAGCTATGCCTTTTTGCGTAGCAACCTTTGACCTTTTCCTTCGACGCTTGGCGGTTTTTAGATTCATGGCTTCATCCCCGAGCTACATACCGTATCTATGCGTGGCAGCGGCGGCCTTTATCACGACCTTCCTCACGGTGCCCCTGGTCAAGCGCTTGGCAATTAAGCTCGACGCCGTCGACTACCCTTCTAAGCGCCGCATCAACACCAAGCCCATCCCGCGTTTGGGCGGAACGGCGGTGTTTTTGGGCCTCGTCGTGGCCTGCATTGTGCAAATACTAGGCACCTGGCACCTAGGCTGGCCGCCCGCCCTGGTGCCGCACCCGCGCCTTCACATTAGCTATCCTATGCTGGCCCTCTCCTTTACCGTCATCTTTGCGACCGGCGCTATCGACGACGTCTTCCAGCTCAAGCCCAAGCAAAAGCTAGCCGGACAGGTCCTCGCCGCGCTTATCGCCTGTATCGGCGGCCTGCGGATCGGCGTCATCGTCAACCCGTTTGCCCCCGGCGAGATCATGCTCGGATGGCTCGCCTACCCCATCACCGTGATCTATCTGGTGGCATTCACCAACATCATTAACCTCATCGACGGCCTCGACGGCTTAGCCACGGGCATCTGCGGCATCGCGTCGTTCACCATGTTTTCGATGGCCGTTCTCTCGGGCCGCATCGACGCCGCCGCGCTCTCCATTGCGCTCTTTGGCGCTTGTCTGGCCTTTTTGCGCTACAACTTCAACCCCGCAAGCATCTTCTTGGGCGACTCGGGGTCGTTGCTTCTGGGCTTTGCACTGGGCTCCATCTCGCTGCTCAACGTGAGCCGCACCGCCGCGCTCACCTCGCTTATCATCCCGCTCATCGTTGCCGGCGTGCCCATCATCGACACGTTTAGCGCCATCGTGCGCCGCAAGCGCGCCCACATTAGCATCGGGCAGGCCGACAAGGGCCACATCCACCACCGCCTGATCCAAGAGGGCTATAACCAAAAGCAGGCAGTGCTCCTCATCTACGCCTGGTGCATCATGCTTTCGGCCGGCGCCGCCGCGATTAACCAGGTCGAGGTGCCCATGCGCGTGCTCATCTTTACCGTACTCGCCATTGGCTCGGCGGCCTTTGCCAAGCACCTGCACCTGTTTGAGCCCGTGCTGCGCCACCATTACAACAAGCGCACGCACGAGGACGAGCTCGTCACCCCCGACGATCCCGCCTTTAAGCAGGAGGAGCAGGCGGCAGAAGAACGCAGGGAGGAGCGCCACCACAGGCGCTAGGGTAAGCTGCCGAGGATGCGCCCAGGCGCCGCCGGCCAAACGCGCAGCCACGCCGCGCCCATCGCACATGCCGCCGCTCTCCCGCCCCTCGCGTACTTACGCCCCGACCCTCCAATAAACGCGTTATCATCTTGACCCATGAACATACGTTAGGAGCAATCATGCCAAACGAGAACAGCTACGAAGTCGCGCTGCAAAAGAGCAACGCCATTCGCGAGGGCCTGGCCAAAACGCCCGAGAAGTTCACCATGCTCACCGGCGACCGCCCCACCGGCCGTCTGCACCTGGGTCACTACTTCGGCACCCTCAAGGGCCGTGTTGAGCTGCAGAACATGGGCGCCAAGACCAACGTGCTCATCGCCGACTACCAAGTCATCACTGACCGCGATACGACCGAGCACATCCAGGACAACGTGTACAACATGGTCATGGACTACCTTGCCTGCGGCATCGACCCCGACAAGACCATGATCTACGCGCACTCCGCCGTACCCGCCGCAAACCAGCTCATGCTGCCGTTCCTGTCGCTGGTCTCCGAGGCCGAGCTGGCGCGCAACCCCACGGTCAAGGCCGAGATGGAGGCCTCGGGCCACGAGCTCACCGGCCTTCTGCTCACCTACCCGGTGCACCAGGCCTGCGACATCCTGTTCTGCAAGGGCAATGTGGTGCCCGTCGGTCGCGACCAGCTGCCGCACATCGAGCTCACCCGCACCATCGCCCGCCGCTTTAACAACCGTTACGGCAAGGTGTTCCCCGAGGTCGACGCGCTGCTGTCCGAGACCCCGCTGCTGCCCGGCCTGGACGGGCGCAAGATGAGCAAGAGCTACGGCAACGCCATCAACATCTCGATGACCGCCGAGGAGACGGCCAAGCGCATCAAGAAGAGCCAGACCGACTCCGAGCGCATGATCACGTTCGATCCCGAGAATCGCCCCGGCGTGTCCGGCCTGCTTTCAACCGCCGCCATCTGCACTGGCCGTTCCGAGGTCGAGATTGCCGAAGAGATTGGCATGGGCGGCTCCGGCCAGCTCAAGAAGTACGTGACCGAGGCCGTCAACGAGTACTTCGCGCCGATCCGCGAGCGTCGTCAGCGCTACGAAAACGACCTGGACTATGTGAAGGACGTGCTGCACGAGGGCAACCGTCGCGCCAACGAGATTGCCGAGCAGACCCTGGCCGAGGTTCAGGACGCCATGGGCATGGTGTACTAGATCGATCTGCTGGCTAGAACTTTCGATTGCTATAGGGCGGGCGCTAGTGCGTCCGCCTTTTTTGGTGCCCGACCGGTTCGGCTCTGCCCATTGCACTCCCCCGAAAAACAGGAACAGGCCCGCTGGCAGTTAGTTGCCAGCGGGCCTGTTCCCGAAGTACACCGTTGAATCGCACAGAGGGGAGGAATGCGAATCAAACTCAACAGGGCAGGCTTTTTCATCGCCTATTGCCTGCTCCGTTGCTGAATACAATATAGTTCACCGTGGTTTACTTTGTAGCGTCAATATGTTCCCCCATAGCTTCTCCATAAGTTAGCTCAGGTAAACTAGAACCACCACAAAGGGGACAGGCACCTTTGTGGTGGTTTTAACCACGGCAGAGCCGCTAGAGCCCTGCAGGCCAGCGACAGGCGGCCAAGTCGACGTGCATGTCGTCCTTAAACGCCACACCCTCCCCTAGCAAAAGCTCACGTTGAGCATCGGAACCGCCAAAAGCAAAACCATCGCATATGCGGCCATCGGCAAACACCACGCGGTGACAGGGAATCTCGCCGGGGCGCGGATTGCCATGCAGGGCATACCCCACGTACCGCGCACTTCGTAGACGTCCAGCAAGCAGCGCCACCTGACCATACGTGGCGACCATCCCCTCGGGAATCTGCTCGACCACCTCGTACACCCGCTCAAAAAAGCCCTCAGACGCCATTGCTCGCTCCCTTCCACCCGGAATAGCATAAACCACCACAAAGGTGCCTGTCCCCTTTGTGGTGGTTTTGGCAGGTGGGCTAGTTAACGGGCTGGAAGAAGGCTACGGCTACGGCGCCGGGGCCTACATGGGTGCCGATGGTGGCGCCGATGGTGTGAACGGGCAGTTCGCCCTCGGTGTGGCCAGCCCACAGTGCCGCGCTGTCCTCGATATACTTCTTGAGCACCGCATCCGAAAGGCCCGTATAGCCGAGCGCCAGCGGCATGGAAAAGTCGATGCCGCCCGCCTTTTCGACCTTCTGGTTGAGCAGGTTACGTCCGTTCTTGGAACCGCGCGCCTTGCCCAGCTGCACGATCAGACCGTCCTCGGCAGCCACCACGGGCTTTACGTTGAGCAGCGTACCCACGGCACCGGCCGCAGCAGACAGGCGACCGCCGCGCACCAGGTACTCCAACGTCTCGAGCAGGCCGATGACGACCACGCGGTCGCGCACGGCCTCGACAGCCGCCGCAACCTGAGCCGCGCCCTGGCCCTCGTCCACCAGGCGCAGCGCATACTCGACCAGCACGCGCTCGCCCAAGGTCACGTTATTGCTGTCCACGACGAACATGTCGCCGCCCGGCGCCTCGGCAAGTGCCGTACGAGCACTCTGGTTGGTGCCCGAGAGCTTGGCTCCCACGGTAATAATCACGGCCTCATCGCCGGCCTCACGCGCTTCGGCAATCGCCTGCGAAAAGGCGTACGGGTTGACCTGACCGGTCTTGGGCAGCTCATCGCGCTCCACAAGCATCTCGTAAAAGCGCTGGTGATCGATGTCGACGCCATCCATATACACATCGGTGCCAAAGGTGACGGACAGCGGCAGAACACGCAGAGCGGGGTGCTCCGCCGGCGACATATCGCTTGCGGAATCGGTAATAATGCGGACGGACATAACGAATCCTTTCTTGCGCAGGTCTCGCGCAGGGAATTTTGACAGCAATGTCCCGGCACGGCGTACGCGCTCAAACGGGACGATGCAGTTCTTGGCTGAAAGCTAGCGCCAGCGCGGCTCTAGATCTCGCGCAGGGTGTTGAGGATCGTGCGCAGCGATGCATACATCTGCTCGCGCTGCTCCACGCCCATGGCCTTGCCGGTGGTATCGAGCACCTCGCGAATGATGCGGTCCGCCTCGCTCATGCTCTCGCCGCCCAGGGCAGTCAGGCGCACCGGAGCACGATACTTGACGGCCGCATCACCCGAGTCGTCAACCTCGACGTAGCCGCCCTCCTCCAGATGTGCCAGTGTGCGCGAAACGGCGGCACGGGTAACGCCGGCCATGCGGGCGAGGTCGGCGCCAGTCAGGCCGTCCTTGCTGCGCTCAAGATAGTACAGGCACATAACGTCGGAGCCCTTGAGGCCCAGCCTTGCGCCTTCGGACGTCTTGATACGCTGAATCTCCTTGTAGAGGCCGCTGATCAGTCCGACAAAGTCCTCAAAACGTGTCTCGTCGTTCTGCTGCATGGTGACGACCGCCTTTCGCTTACATGATGCTAACGGGTAAACATCTTAGCCGCACAAGGCAACACCCGTACCCAAATATCCCATTTGTTAACCCATCAACATAAAAACCACCACAAAGGGGACAGGCACCTTTGTGGTGGTTTGGGGCATCGAGTTTGATCCGCAGACTTCGCTACAGCCCCACGCAGGGATTGTCGCGGGTCACAAGCGTCTTAACGACAACCGTCGCTCCCAGATAGCGCTCGAGCAACTCGGCGAGACGATCAACGGCAGCCTGGCAATCCCCCATCCGCTCGGGCTCCACGCACTCAATCGCCAGGAAAGCATCGGCCGAATCATCGGACAACGCCGTTCGAACGCCATCGCGCCAGTTCCAGCAGCGGCATACGGCGCCCGCATCATCGATGTAGGCGAGCTCGCCGGGCAGCGTCGGGTCATCTGTCTCCTCGCCAAGCGGCAGAAATGAATCGCCACCGTCGGTCACCTTCAGGCAAAGGTCTCCCTCAATCGCGTGCAAATCCTCGCCGCCTACGGGCAGCGCGTAGGACAGCGACACCGTGTTGTAGATGTCCACCGCGGGCGTAATGTGGCCCACCGGCTTTCCTTTGAGCACGCGCTTGAGCAGGTTCTCAATTGAGCAACGCGCGCCCTTCTTGGTCTTGAATAGGCGATATGCCTCGCGCCATGCCTTAACCGGCGCATTCTCGCTGATGGTATCACTCGTCAGGTGACGCTCCGCATCGATATTGGCGCGGTCGAGCAACGCGGCAATCGCATCAACGTCCTCTTGAGGAATCTGAGCCGCGGGCTTCATGCCCTTTACGACCACAACACCGACAGCCGCCTGCGGAAATAGCTCCCAAAACGAATCCTCGGCAACGAAACTCTTCATGTGCTCTCCCTTCATAGCATGCGCCCGAGCCCGGGTGCCTAAACAAAAAGCGCCCTTACGACGGCCACCTTCAAAGTCCTACGGTGCCGCCACAAGAGCGCTTACGCTGCCCCCATCCGGAGAAGGGGACGATATGTCAGGCGTATTGTAACCCGAGTCATTCGCCCAAGCAAAACCGCCACAAAGGTGCCTGTCCCCTTTGTGGCGGATATGGACTCGCGGCGACGCTAGTGTCGGAGTCCCAGCAGGCCGCGGCCGCGATGACGGGCGTCGGCGTGCACCTGAGCGTGCGGACCGGCGGCCTTCACGGACTCGGGCAGGTGCGAGTACTTCTTCTCGAAGTTCTCCTCGAACATCACGGCCAAGTTGTGCGCCGCCTCGTCGTAGCGCGCGGTGCTCTGCCAGTACTGGCGCGGCACCAGGATGCCGTCGGGCACGCCGTGGCACGTGGTGGGAATGTCAACGTTAAAGATATCGTCATGCACGAATTCGCTGTCCTCGATGGTACCGTCGAGGGCGCGGGCCACCAGGGCGCGCGTGTAGGCAAGCTCGATGCGATGGCCCACGCCGTAGCCGCCGCCAATCCAGCCGGTGTTGACCAGGTACACACGCGTGCGGCCGTCGGCGATGCGCTCACCGAGCATCTTGGCATAGACCATGGGGTCGAGCGGCATAAACGGCTCGCCAAACAGCGAAGAGAACGTGGGCGTGGGCTCGGTGACGCCGACCTCGGTGCCGGGGATCTTGGCCGTAAAGCCCGTCACAAAGTGATACATGGCGGCGTCGGCCGTCAGGCGCGAGATGGGCGGCAGCACGCCAAAGGCGTCGCAGGTCAAAAACAGCACGACGCTCGGAGTGGTGCCCATGCCCTTGGTCCACGCGTTGGGAATGTGCTCCACAGGGTAGGCCACGCGCGTGTTGTGCGTGACCGAGACGTCATCGTAGTTGGGCTTGCGGCTCTCGTCGAGCACCACGTTTTCGCAGATCGCGCCAAAGCGGACGGCGTTGAAGATCTCAGGCTCGTGGAACGCGTCCAGGCCCTCGCATTTGGCGTAGCAGCCACCCTCGATGTTGAAGATGCCCATGTCGGACCAACCGTGCTCGTCGTCGCCGATCAGTAGGCGCGTGGGGTTGGCCGAAAGCGTGGTCTTGCCGGTGCCAGACAGGCCAAAGAACACGGCGGTCTCGTGCGTGACAGGATCCATGCTGGCCGAGCAGTGCATGGGCAGCACGTCGTCCTCTACGGGCAGCAGGTAGTTCATGACGCTGAAGATGGACTTTTTGATCTCACCGGAGTAACCGGTGCCGGCAACCAGAATCACGCGCTCCTGGAAGTTGATGACCACGGCGGCGCTGGAGTTGAGGCCCTTAATGGCGGGATCGCACTGGTAGCCGGGAGCGGCGAGCACGCAAAAGTCCGGCTCACCGGTGCGCGCAATTTCGCGAGCGAGCGGGCGAGCGAGCATCTGCTTAATAAAGAGCGCCTGGCTGGCACGTTCGCAGGCGACAAGCAGGCGACGTGTATGGTTGCGATCGGCACCGGCCATACCGCGCGTGACGAAAACATCGCGCTCGTTGAGGTAGTTGACGATACCGGCCTTGATGGTCTCGTAGCTCTCGATCGAAAGCGGTCGGTTGACGGCGCCCCAGGCGATCTTGTCGTGCACGTCGGGCGTGTCGACGATAAAGCGGTCGTTGGGCGAACGGCCGGTGCGCTCCCCCGTCTCGATCACGAGTGCGCCATTGGATGCCATGCGGCCTTCTTCGCGGCGGATGGCGTGCTCGACGAGCTCCGCGGCGGGTAGATCGACCAGCAGACGGGGCTGATTCTCGGCGGGATCTTCGACCAGCGTAATACCAAAGTTGGACAAAACATCTGCAGGGGTAACACCAGGCATGGGGCCTCCTTTAAAAACGCGACACGAGGACACGACGCGCACTTTACTCACGTAAAGCCCGTTGTACCCGATATGCAAAAACGTTTTTGCGGCAAGGGCGGCAAGCCCGCCCAACGGTCAAAAATCGCAGGCAAGCGGCCTAGTCATTGGGTGTTCCTATAGTTTTGTCAACCGTCGGGGCTACTCCCGGTAGGGCACCCG
>URDI01000064.1:0-9367 GCA_900546475.1 uncultured Collinsella sp. | reverse complement strand
CTATGTGCGGCGTAGGCCGCTTATTAGCCCGTCCAAGAATTGGGGCGCAGTTCACGAATCGCTTTCCGGGGGCATGCAATACGTTGCATTGCGCGGAGTCGGCCAGGCGACTTCACATTCAAGCGGCGTTTGCGTCAGGCGCGCTACTCGGCGTGCGCGTAATCGACCTTGGCGCGGCGGGCGGTAGCCTTCTCCCAGTCGCTGGTGCCCTCAAAGACATCCTGCTTGTAGGGATTGCGGCCGAGCTTCTTGGCGCGGTAGGCGATGTAGATAATCGCGGCGATGTTGGCGATCAGCGCGACGACCGAGACCGCGGTGGCGGCGCCTGCGTCGAGCGTGGAGTGGGTCACAAAGATGGACTCCTCCTGGAAGTAGGGGAACACCTGGGCAAACATGCACCAAATAGCCAGCGTAAAGGCGCGGTTCTGAATCCAGCCACCCTTGTTCCAGATAAAGGCGGCGACGGTGGGCGCCAGCAGCAGCGCAAAGCCGCAGAACCAGGAGTGGGTGGGCAGGCAGTTGTAGGTGTAGCAGAAGTTCCAGATATCGTAGGCGATGATGTAGACCCAGGTCATGTCGGGCCACAGCATGTCGGTCTGGTCCTCGGAGGCGTAGACGCTCCACCAGCCGGTCATGCAGAAGATGTTGATGATGCCGGCGATGCCGTTGAACACGTTGTTCCAGCCGGCCAGCTGCGTGGCACCTTCGGAGGTGACCCAGGTGGACTCGCCCAGGACAAAGAAGTGATAGGCGCTCTCAAAGTCGGACACGACGGCGATCATGATGTTGATGGCGACAATCACAAACGGCCATGCGCGGAACCAGTGCGCCTTGCCGATCTTGCCCCACTGGTACTTAATGGCAATGAAGCCCCAGCAGCCGGCGAGCGCTGCGTACACCTTGGCGTAGTGGAACCAGCTGTTCTGGTACACATGAGTGGGGTTGGTGAGCGCCCACTCGGCACCCTGCGAAACGCCGATGGCGATGGCGACGCAGTAGATGGTCATGGCCAGCGGAGCCACGCCAAAGATGATGGCCGCGCCGAGCTTGGTGCGGCGGCCGACCTCGTTGAGCACGATGAGGCCAATAAAGACCATGGCCCAGCCGGCCCAGTGGATAAGGGTATTGCTACCCCAAACATCGAACAGCATGCTGCTCTCCTTTCACACGCCCGCGGCCCCTCTTCTGATCGCGGGCAGTTTGGCCAAATGTCGTCAGTTCTGGGGCTTGCGCTCCGGATATTTGGCGGTATAGCCCTCGATATGGAGTGTCGAGGCGATGATTTCCTTGACCGTCTCGTCGGGCACATCGGGGTGCGTGCGGATATACATCAACAACCCCATGATGAGGGTGTAGAACGTCTCGTAGACATGGTCAATGCGGAGCTCATGATGGGCGACAAAATCCACCACGGTGGTGTCGCAGATGTATTGCGCCACGCGCTGGACCACGTTGTGCAGAAAGCCGCCGTAGAGCGCGCCGCTGCTGGAGGTCAGGGTGCTCGGCAACTCGTGGCCGCTCACGACCAGGCGTTTAAAGAGCGGAGCGACGGTGTCGAGTGCGCCTTCGATGTCGCCAACCGTGCGGCTGGCGTTCCACTGTTCGAGCTCGGCGATAAAGCCGTCGATTGCCTCGTCCATAACGGCGGTGACGGCGGCGTCCATATCGGCAAAGTAGTGGTAGAACAGTGAGCGCGTGCAGCCAGCCCGCTTGGTCACGGCCGATACCGAAAGATGGGACACGCCCAGCTCAGCGCTCACGGCGCTCACGGCGGCGAGAATCTCGCGTCGACGCTCGTCACCCGTCAGGCGCTTTGCCGTGCTGTCGGACGCGAGGACGGCATCAGCGACAGAGATGTTTGCCGTGTTATCGCTCATACGTTTGCCGCCTTTCATCCGTTTGGGCCCGACCGTTCGCCTAACAGTCTTGATTATTGTTGACGGTTCGTCAATACTGTTTTTGACACAATGTCAACAATAGCGGGTGAACGGCATGGGGGCATGTCGAGCCCGTACAAAGAGGGGCGCTGCGGTCTCGCCGGGCTGTGGCAAGAGAAGGGACGACTATGATTCTCAACGGACCGGGGATTAGCTATACCGAGCCCGATATCGGAGCGGAGTTTGTGCCGCCGCTGCCGGAGCATCCGCGCGAGGCTATCGTCAAACTGTGCGAGCACTGCACCAACCGCCTGTTGCACCGCGACGAGCTGCTGGGCTACGAGTACTGGTCGTTTGCCGAGGCCGCAACCGACGAGCAGGCCGAAGTGCTCTGCAAGATGAAGATGCGCCGTCCCTATACGCTGCCCGAGATGGTCAAGCTCACCGGCATGCCCGAAGCCGATATCGAGAAGATGCTCGACGACATGAGCTACACGGGTCTGCTCGAGTACAACTGGGAAAACCCCGAGCGCGCCAAGCAATGGGTGCTGCCCATGCTGGTACCGGGTTCTGCCGAGTTCCTCAACATGCGCGTGAGCCAGCTCGAGGAGCATCCGGTCTATGCCAAGTTCTTTGAGCAGGCGTCCAAGGGCCCGCTGTCCCGTGCTACGCCGATGGTGCCGCCCGGAGGCGCCGGCATCGGCATGCATGTCATTCCCGTCGAGAAGGCCATCGACGCCTCGAGCACCTCGGTGCCGATTGAGCATATCGAGCACTGGCTCGATAAATACGACGGCAAGTATGCCGCGAGCACCTGCAGCTGCCGCGCGAGCCGTCGCGTGATGGGCGAGGGCTGCGCCGACGATCCACGCGACTGGTGCATTGCCGTGGGCGATATGGCCGACTATGTGGTCGAGACCGACCGCGGTCACTATGTGACGCGCGAGGAGGTCTACGACATTCTGCGCCAGGCCGAGGACAACGGCTTTGTGCACCAGATTACCAATATCGACGGCGAGAACAAGATCTTCGCTATCTGCAACTGCAACGTCAACGTGTGCTACGCCCTGCGCACCTCGCAGCTGTTCAACACGCCCAACCTGTCGCGCTCTGCCTATGTCGCCAAGGTCGAGAAGGACAAGTGCGTGGCCTGCGGTCGCTGCGTTGAGGTATGCCCGGCCGGGGCCGCCAAGCTCGGCCAGAAGCTCTGCAGCAAAAAGGCTGGCGGACAGGTGCCCGAGTATCCGCGCCAGGAGCTGCCCGATGCCACCAAGTGGGACCACACCAAGTGGTCGCCCAACTACCGCAACGTCAACCGCATCGAGACGCATGAGTCCGGCACGGCGCCCTGCAAGACGGCCTGCCCCGCGCATGTCGCTGTTCAGGGCTATCTGAAGCTTGCGGCGCAGGGTCGCTATGACGAGGCGCTGGCGCTCATCAAGCGCGAGAACCCGCTGCCCGCAATCTGCGGCCGCGTGTGCAACCGCCGCTGCGAGGACGCCTGCACCCGTGGCCGCGTGGATGCCGCCGTGGCGATCGACGAGGTCAAGAAGTTTATCGCCCAGCGCGACTTGGATGCCGCGACCCGTTATGTCCCGCCCGTGGTGACGCCGACGCGCGCCGGCGGCTTCGATCAGAAGATCGCCATCATCGGTGCCGGTCCGGCCGGTCTGTCCTGCGCCTTCTATCTGGCCGAGAAGGGCTACAAGCCCGTCGTGTTCGAGAAGAACGAGCGCCCGGGTGGCATGCTCACCTACGGTATTCCCAGCTTTAAGCTGGAGAAGGACGTTATCGAGGCCGAGGTCGAGGTTATTCGCCTGATGGGTGCCGAGTTCCGCTATGGCGTGGAGGTCGGTCGCGATGTGACGCTCGACGAGCTGCGCGAGCAAGGCTTTAAGGCCTTTTATGTGGCCATCGGCTGCCAGGGCGGCCGCCTAGCCGGTATTCCGGGCGAGGACGCCGAGGATGTGACGGTGGCCGTCGACTTTTTGCGCGAGGTCAACAGTGGCAAGATCGACGCACTGCTCGGTCGCACCATCGTGGTGGGCGGCGGTAACGTGGCCATCGATGTCGCGCGCAACGCCTGCCGTCTGGGATCCGAGCATGTTGAGATGTTCTGCCTGGAGAGCGAGGCTCAGATGCCCGCCAGCGAGGAGGAGCGTCGCGAAGCCATCGAGGATGGTGCTCACATCAGCTGCGGCTGGGGTCCCAAGGAGGTTCACCTGGACGATGCGGGTCGTGTGTGCGGCATCACCTTCAAGCGCTGCACGCGCGTCTTTGACGACGAGGGCCGGTTTGCGCCCGAGTACGACGAGAACGACCTGCGCCGCGTCGATGCCGACCGCGTCGTCATGTCGATTGGCCAGTCCATTGTGTGGGGCGACCTGCTGGCTGGCTCCAAGGTGGAGCTTGGCCGCGGCCAGGGTGCTCTTGCCGATCCGCAGACGTACCAGACCGCTGAGCCCGACATCTTTGTGGGCGGCGACGTCTACACCGGCCCCAGCTTTGCCATCGACGCCATCGCTGCCGGTCACGAGGCCGCTGTGTCCATCCATCGCTTTGTGCAGCCGGGCTCCACGCTCACCATCGGCCGCAACCAGCGCCGCTACACCGCGCTCGACCGCGACGATGTTGTGATTGAGAGCTATGACAACGCGAGCCGCGAGGTGGCACGTGTCGACCGCGAGCGCGAGAAGGCTGCGCCCTTTAGCGAGTACGTCGAGACCTTTACCGAGGAGCAGGTGCGCGCCGAGACCGCTCGCTGCCTGGGCTGCGGTGCCTCGATCGTCGACCCCAATAAGTGCATCGGCTGTGGTCTGTGCACCACCAAGTGCGCGTTCGATGCCATCCATCTGGATCGCGACCGCCCCGAGTGCTCCACGATGGTCAAGTACGAGCAAAAGCTCCCCAGCCTCGGCAAGTACGCTTTGAAACGCGCGATCAAGATTAAATTTGGGAAGAAGTAAAAGAAACTATCAAGTTAGTGAGCGGCGCGGAGCGTCGCTCACTGACGTTTAGTTGACATCGCATCAACCGTTGTTGAAAGGTTTCTACCTTGCACGAATTGGGAATCGTTTATCACATCATTCGCGATGTCGAGAATGTGGCGCGCGCCAATGGCGTGAGTCGCGTTTCGAGCGTGACGCTGCTCCTGGGCGAGGTCTCGGGCGTCGTTCCCGATCTGCTGCTTGACGCTTGGCGTTGGGCGGCAGATAAAAAGCCCATCGCGCAGGGCGCGGAGCTTATCGTGGAGCCCGTCGAGGCCGTGACGCATTGCGACGCGTGCGGCTGCGACTACGCGACGGTCGAGCACGGCAAGACCTGCCCCCATTGCGGTAGCGGCGAGACCTATCTGCTGCAGGGCCAGGAGGTCATGATCAAGCAGATCGAGACCCCCGACGAGGACCCAACAGACGCTGCCCCCGACGGCCTCTCCGATGCCCCCGATGCCGTCGACGCCGCCAACCCCCTTCACATCGCCTAACTTAGTCGTTGGGGACGTTCTTAAACGACTAGTCATTAAAGAACGTCCCCAACGACTACTTTGCTAGAGCATATTTCTTACCATTAGTCAAGCACCATCTGTTTAAACGAAATGGCCTCAACCCGAGCACATTTGTGTCTGTTTAAAACCGGCAATAATGAACAGCGTGCTCAATTCGGTCATGTAAATAGATCAGCTATCAATCCTCAGCAGCAAATCAGTCAAAATACTGGAATGTAATCAGCTTGTAACAAAACAAGACGTTTAAACAAATAATGCTAGCTTTTGCAGTTTTTCATATAATTCTGCTGTATTTGCAGCTATACTCTTTTTTGTCGTGTAGGAATTACGTAGACAAAAAGGAGGTTATGTGATGGTAAGTATTGTTCTTGCTAGCCATGGTGACTTGGCGGCTGGAATCAAGCAGACGGGCTCGATGGTCTTTGGCGATCAGCCGTCTGTAGCCGTGGTCTCGCTCGAGCCGAGCATGGGCCCCGACGACTTCCGCGCCAAGGTCGAGGAGGCAATCGCTTCCTTCGAGGACCAGGAGCAGGTGCTCTTCCTCGTCGATCTGTGGGGCGGCACGCCGTTCAACCAGATCAGCGGGCTCATCGAGGGCCACGATTCCTGGGCTATCGTCACCGGTGTCAACCTGCCTATGCTCATCGAGGCATATTCGCAGCGCTTTGACGCAAAGAACACTGCACATGCGATCGCAAAACATCTCGTGACTGAGGCTAAGGCCGGCGTGCGCGTCAAGCCCGAGTCTCTGGAGCCCGAGGAGAAGAAGCCGGCTGCGGCCGCTGCTGCTCCTGCAGGCGCCATCCCTCCGGGAACGGTCATCGGCGACGGGCACATCAAGATCGCCCACGTCCGTATCGACACCCGTCTGCTTCATGGTCAGGTGGCCACCACGTGGACCAAGCAGATCAACCCCAACCGCATCATCGTGGTTTCCGACGGCGTTGCCCACGACGAGCTTCGAAAGACCATGATCGAGCAGGCTGCCCCTCCGGGAGTCCATGCCAACGTCGTGCCCATTAAGAAGATGGCCGAGGTCGTCAAGGACACGCGCTTTGGTGACACCAAGGCCATGCTGCTCTTTGAGAACCCGCAGGATCTGCTCAAGGCCATCGAGGCCGGCGTCGATATCAAGGAAGTCAACATCGGTTCTATGGCTCACTCCAAGGGCAAGGTCGTCGTCACCAACGCTGTCGCTATGGGCGATGACGATGTCAAGACCATCGAGGCTCTCAAGGCAAAGGGCGTCAAGTTCGAGGTCCGCAAGGTTCCTTCGGATTCCTCCGAGGATCTCGACGCCATGTTGAAGAAAGCTAAGGCCGAACTGGCCGCTCAAGCATAGTAAAGGAGGGTCCGATACATGTCCGCGCTTACTATTGTTCTAATCGCGATTATCGCGCTGCTTGCCGGTATGGAAGGCGTTCTGGATCAGTTCCAGTTCCATCAGCCGCTCGTTGCGTGCACGCTTATCGGTCTCGTAACCGGTCACCTTCAGGAGGGCATCCTCCTGGGCGGTTCGCTTCAGATGATGGCCCTTGGTTGGGCTAACGTCGGCGCCGCCGTCGCACCTGACGCCGCCCTGGCTTCTGTCGCATCTGCCATCATCATGACACTTGCCCTCAACGGCGGTGTTACTGATTCCGGCAAGGCCGTTACCGCCGCCATCGCCGTCGCCGTACCTCTGTCCGTCGCCGGCCTGTTCCTGACCATGATCTGCCGTACCCTGGCCACCGCTATGGTCCACGGCATGGACGCCTGCGCTGAGAAGGGCGACTTCGCCGGTATCGAGCGTTGGCAGTACGCTGGCATCCTCATGCAGGGTGTTCGTATCGCCATCCCGGCAGTGCTTTTGTGCATCATCCCGGCCGAGGCCGTTACCAACGCGCTTAACGCTATGCCCGACTGGCTGTCCGGCGGCATGGCTGTCGGCGGCGGCATGGTCGCTTCCGTCGGTTACGCCATGGTCATCAACATGATGGCCACCAAGGAGACCTGGCCGTTCTTCATCCTCGGCTTCGTCCTGGCTGCCATCCCTCAGCTCACGCTGATCGCCCTGGGCCTCATCGGCATCTCCCTCGCCCTCATCTACCTTGGCCTTAAGGACCTTGCCAAGCAGGGTGGCGGCATGGGCGGTGGCTCCGGCGACCCGCTCGGCGACATTTTGAATGACTACGAGTAGGAAGGGAGTGATACATATGGCAGAGAACAAGATTCAGCTTTCTAAGTCCGATCGTCAGAAGGTTTGCTTCCGTCATCAGTTCCTTCAGGGTTCGTGGAACTACGAGCGTATGCAGAACGGTGGCTGGTGCTACTCGATGATCCCTGCGATCAAGAAGCTCTACACCAGCAAGGACGACCAGATTGCCGCGCTTAAGCGCCATCTGGAGTTCTATAACACTCACCCCTATGTTTCCGCCCCCGTCATTGGCGTTACCCTCGCCCTCGAGGAGGAGCGCGCCAACGGTGCTCCGATCGACGACGTCGCCATCCAGGGCGTCAAGGTCGGTATGATGGGCCCGCTCGCCGGCGTCGGCGACCCCGCCTTCTGGTTCACCCTTCGCCCGATTCTGGGCGCTCTGGGCGCTTCCCTGGCCCTGTCCGGCAGCATCGCCGGTCCGCTGCTGTTCTTCTTCGCGTGGAACATCATTCGTTACGCCTTCCTGTGGTACACGCAGGAGTTTGGCTACAAGGTCGGCTCTTCCATCGCCAAGGATCTCTCCGGCGGTCTGATGGGCAAGGTCACCGAGGGTGCTTCCATCCTGGGTATGTTCATCATCGGCGCCCTGGTCGAGCGCTGGGTGTCCATCTCCTTCACCCCGGTCGTCTCCAAGGTCACGCAGTCTGCTGGCGCCTTTATCGACTGGGCTAACCTGCCCTCCGGTTCTGAGGGTGTCAAGGAAGCACTGACGATGTATAACTCCATCGGTGCTAACGCCCTTGATCAGGTGAAGGTCACCACGCTTCAGGCTAACCTCGATCAGCTCATCCCCGGCCTTGCTGCCGTGTGCCTGACCCTTTTTGTCTGTAAGCTCCTCAAGAAGAAGGTCAGCCCGATCATCATCATCCTGGCTCTCTTCGCCGTCGGCATCATCGGTCGCGTCTGCGGCTTCATGTAAGCACGCTTCGGCTTAAGACCGAGAGTTGCTAGGCAAGGGCTTTTAAGCCATTGAAACGGACCGCACCCGGTGGGTACACTGGATGCGGTCCGATTGTTTTATTTGGAGGGCGAGGCGCGCATGGCGCAATCTCAGAACAGCACGGTCGATCTGGCAACGCCGGCAACCTGCCTGATGGGTCTTACCAGTCACGGTAACGTAATGGTGGGCAATAAGGCGTTTGAGTACTATAACGAGCGCAATCCCGAGGACTTTATTCAGATCCCGTGGGACGAGATCGACTATATCGCCGCCGAGGTTTTGCGCGGCACCAAGAAGATCACGCGTTTTGCGATCTTTACCAAAGAGAACGGCCACTTTACGTTTTCGACGCGCAATGACAAGGAAACGCTACGCGCGGTGCGTAAGTACATTGACGAGGGCAAGCTCGTTCGTTCGCCCGATTTCATCGACGTGACCGCTAAAGGCGCCAAGAGCATCCCCTCCGTCATCAAAAACCTCTTTCACAAAGGCAACTAGTCATTGGGGACGTTCTTAAACGACTAGTCATTAAAGAACGTCGCAGATGACTATCTCGAAGAGCGGCTATGCGCTGCATGGTAGTGGCGCAAATCTGCTACACTAGTACAACATGCCTCCGTAGCTCAGGGGATAGAGCACCGCTCTCCTAAAGCGGGTGTCGACGGTTCGAATCCGCCCGGGGGCACCAGAGGAATATCGAGCCCGGTACCGCAGCGGTGCCGGGCTCTTCTGGTCTAAAGGCAGGATTCGGACCGTCGACACCCGCGTCACCAATTTCCCGGCGGGGGGAGTTTTCGAATCCGCCCGGGGGCACCAGAGGAATATCGAGCCCGGTACCGCAGCGGTGC
>URDI01000063.1:0-9657 GCA_900546475.1 uncultured Collinsella sp. | reverse complement strand
ACGGATTCCCTTTACTGTTCCCAGAAGATCCGTCAGTCCATCTGCACGCCCGCGCGGCCTCCGAGCGCTTCAGCGCCACGCGGATCCGTGCGAACAGCTCCTCGATCGCAAACGGCTTGGTCAGGTAATCGTCGGCGCCGGCGTCGAGCCCGGCAACCTTGTCCATCACGGCATCGCGCGCGGTGACCATGATCACTGGCGCATCCTTGTGCTTGCGTATGCGCCGCAGCACCTCCATGCCGTTGAGCTGCGGCAACAGTACATCGAGCAGAATCAGATCGTAGTCGCGCTCCAACGCCAGGTCAACGGCGGTGCGTCCGTCGGCGGCGTGCTCCACCTGGTAGCCCTCGTGCTCCAGCTCGAGTGTCACAAAGCGGGCGATTTTCTCCTCGTCCTCTACGATCAGGATTCGTGCCATGCGTGCCCCCGTCTGCGATTACTTGTCGTCGTTGAGATTTTGCTTGATGTCGTCCGCGGCGTTAGCAGCGCTATCCATAAGGTTGTTGATGCTGCCGGGCACGTCGCCGTCGCTGTCGATGCGGTAGCGCATGCCAAAGAACAGGCCAATCAGCATCAGCCATATCGTGGCGCCCCAGGCAAACAGCGCGACGATGGGAATCAGGATGGGGATGTTGAGGATGATCGCATCGCGGCGCGTGGCGATAAACTTGGTGTCCAGACTCAGGCGGAAGAGCTTTTTGAGGTACTCCCACACGCTGTCCATCTTCTTGGAGAAGTCGGTCTTTTCACTCGACTTTTCGTAGGCTGCCTGCGCGGCGACCATCTCGGCCGAGGGCTCATCGACTGGCGCGGACTCGGTGGCGGCATGCGCCGACGTGGTCTGGGTCTTGCCCTGCGACTCGAGCCAAATGATGGCATCCAAAACGTTGCCGTCGGCAGCGTCGAGCGCCGCCTTGGCATCGGTGTAACTCGCGTTGCACTTGGTGCGGATGGTTTCAACTTTTTCGAGGTCGTCCATGACCTGTCCTTTCGTTCGATGGGCGCGACGCCGGGCAATTTGCTCGGGCGCGAGCGTTGCGTTCGGCGGTCTGCGTTGCGCCGCCCCGCCCCGCCCCGCCCTTGGTCGAACTCTATAGTGCAGGTTATAGATTAAGCGATTCTTGAGCCAAGATTAATGTTGGATGAGTTTTTGGGTGTGTATAGAGGGGTCATTATTAGTGGCCCGCGGCGAGGTCTAATACTTTTCCCGAGAAGTGAACGAGCAAAATCGGACCCCCGAAGCATTGACACTTTGAGGGCGCCGTTCTCTGCGGTTTTGATGCCAGAATCCTGCGTTTATGCCGTTGAAAAATGCGGATGCTCCAGGGGTCCAAAAACAGACGCTCACTTCGCGGAAAAAGTAATAGAGCCCGATAGCGGGGGATGGGGTACCGATGCAAAACGGCGTCAAGGGTTGGTCGAGCAGGCGGTTTCTCCATTGATGTCCGCACGATATGTGACACTTACCCTGCCGCCATGCTCCGTCGCGGCGGCATGCATCTGAAAAACGACCCTCTAAGGAGTTCGATATTGATGAGTGGCAACACCAAGCACCTTGCAAAGAAGTGCGTCAAGGACGCAGGGCCGTGTCTTGTGCTGTGCGCGGCCGGCGTGGCGGTCGCGCTGCTGGCTGTTCTGGGACCATTTGACGTGCTCCGAAGTGCCAGTTCTCTGCATGTTTGCATGGCCCTTGCCGGTGCCATGATGACCAGCGGCGTGCTCGATCTGGTTTTTTGGGTGCTTGACCCGTTTGGATGGAAGAGCGAGGGGTAGGTCCTAAAGGATGGAAGGGCTGGAACGGTTGGCTTAGTGATCGTGCAGAATGTGGGCTAGCGACTTACAGGGAAGTGGTGATCCGATGACGGTCTATGTGACGGGCGATATTCACGGCGGCCTTGACATGCAAAAGCTGCGCGACTGGGAGCTTGGGGATAGCCTGACGAGTGACGACTATCTGATTGTCGCGGGCGACTTTGGCTTTCCCTGGGATTTTTCTGCCGAGGAGTGCGCCGATATCGCCTGGCTGGAGTCGCGCCCCTATACCGTGCTGTTCGTCGACGGCAACCACGAACGCTACGACCATTGGGCGGAGCGCCCCATGGAGCTGTGGCATGGTGGGTTGACGCAGCGTCTGTCGGACACCTCGCCCATACGGCGCCTGACGCGCGGCGAGGTTTTTGAGCTCGACGGCTCAACGGTCTTTACCATGGGCGGCGCCACGAGCGTGGACAAGGAATACCGCATTCCGTATTCCAGCTGGTGGCCGCAGGAGCTGCCGGACGAGCGCAACTTTGAGGAGGCACGGACGAAGCTCGACGGCGTGGGCTGGAAGGTCGACTACGTGATCACCCACACCTGCTCCACGCGCATGCTTTCGCCCACGCTCTATCCGGGGCCCGGCTGGAATTGCCCTGCCGTTGATCGGCTTACGGCATTTTTCGATGAGCTGGAAGACCGCTTGGACTACAGGCGCTGGTACTACGGGCATTTTCATCGAGATGCCAACCCGGCCGAGCGTCATACCGTGCTCTACGACTGCATCGTTCGCTTGGGCGACGAACTCCAGCCCTGGGATGTTGCGTAGGGGTGGGGTGCCTGATTACTCAGCCGTTACGGTGATGTTCTCCCTGTGCTTGCGGATAACATCCCAGCTAAAGTGCTCGACCAGCCGCTCGGCAGAGCGCGGCGTGGTGTCCGGCGCGATGCCCGTTTGCCCGGCGAGCCAGCCCAGCAGCGCTTCGGGCGTGCCAAAGCGGGCGCGGAGTTCGCCCAGGTCCAGATCGCGGTCTCGTTTGGAAAGGCGGCGGCCGTCCGGTGCCATGAGCAGCGGAATATGTGCGTAGTGCGGCGTGGGCAGTCCCAACAGGTGCTGCAGATAGATCTGGCGCGGCGTGGACCCCAGCAGGTCGCATCCGCGCACGACCTCGGTGACGCCCATGGCAGCGTCGTCGACCACCACGGCTAGCTGATAGGCAAACACGCCGTCGCTGCGGCGCACCAAAAAGTCGCCGCACTCGGTGGCGAGTGCTTCGCATTGGGCGCCGTACGTGCGATCCACAAATTCGATCACGTCGTCTGCGAGGTCGTCGACGGTGGGCACGCGCAGACGTGTGGCCGGGGCGCGCAGGGCGCTGCGGCGGGCCACCTCCTCGGCCGAAAGACTTCGGCAGGCGCCACGGTAGATGGGCGTGCCGTCGCTCGCGTGCGGTGCACTCGCGGCGTGGAGCTCGGCGCGTGTGCAAAAGCAGGGATAGGTGAGGCCGGCGTCTTTCAGCCGGCGCAAGGCGCTCTCGTACAGGTCTAGGCGGTCGTGCTGGTAGTAGGGGCCTTCGTCCCACTCCAGCCCCAGCCAGGCCAGGTCGTCAATCAATTGGGCGGCAAGTTCCGGGCGCTTGCAGCGATCGTCCAGGTCCTCAATGCGTAACACGATGCTGCCGCCCTGGCTGCGGGCCGAAAGCCATGCGCACAGGCAGCTGAACACGTTGCCCAGGTGCATACGGCCCGAGGGCGACGGGGCGAAGCGCCCCACGACGGGCGCGGGAGCGGCCGGCGTCGTTGGCGCGTCGGCGGCGGTTGTTGCTATGTTGCGTGCGTTGATGTCCATGCGGACGAGTATAGCGCGGGGCGTGGTGGGGGAGACGCTGCCGTGGCCTGCAAGTTGCTGAGGCCACACGTTGCGCGTGCCGGACCACCGGCTCGGCGCCTTAATCGTCGTCAATCAATCTAGCCCTCAAACGACAGAAACCCCGGCAGCTCTTCGCAACTGCCGGGGTTTCCGCGGAAAAGGGGGACATGATCCTCAAGCGGACGGCAAAGGGGCAAACCGTTTTCGCTCAACTGCTTTATGCCCCTCAACTGGCGGCTCAATCAGCGCATGCCGCGCCCACACAAAGCCGCTACACCTGTGATGGAGCTATGAAGTGGTATCTATTGCCGGAGCGGGCTATGCCAAGGAGTGTCCCAGATTGCCGGCAGATAAGGAACGTCCCCAGGTGCCGGCGGCGGGCGTGACTTTTGTCCCGTTTTGACGCTCCGCTGACCTAGATGTTCGTCACATGAACTCGCAAACGTGGGACAATGACGCTACTGGTACCACAGACAAAGGATGTGCCTATGAACGCCCCCGTTGCCCAGCCCTGTCGGCAGCGCCGCCTGTTTGCGCGGTTCGCTTCCGTCTGCGCACTCGTCGCGCTTGCGTTGTTGCTGCTGCCTGCCGTCGCGCACGCCGACGGCTACTCCATGAGCCAAACCTATATCGGTGCCACGGTTGAGGCCGATGGCTCGCTGACCGTTGTCGAGGGACGCCAGTTCGATTTCGACGATGACATTAACGGCGTGTATTGGGATATCAATACAGGCTCTAACCAGCAAGGCGGCTCGGTGGTCGTCAATGTGCTGAGCGTCGAGGAAGACGACACTGCGTTTAACAAGGTCGACAGCGCAAATAAAGGCGACGACGGCGTTTACACGGTGGAGCAGTCCGACGACGGCGTAAAGATTAAGGTGTTCAGCCCTCACGAGAGCGGCGACAGCGCAATCTACTACGTGAGTTATTCCATGACCGGTGCGGTTATGAACTGGGCCGATACCGCCGAGCTCTACTGGAAATTTGTGGGTGACGGCTGGTCTGCGGACTCCGATGACGTCGAGATGGAAGTCTACTTTGCAAATGCCGCTGCCGGGACGGCTGCCGTCAAGGGCGATAACTTCCGCGCATGGGGCCACGGCCCACTGACGGGCGACGTGTCGCTCGATGCGGACGAGCCCATGGTCACCTATACCATTCCCTGCGTGCATGAGGGCGAATTCGCCGAGGCACGCATCGCCTTCCCCAGCGACTGGGTGCCGCAGCTTGCCGTCTCGGGCGAAAAGCGCATGTCGACGATCCTGAGCGAAGAGAAGGAATGGGCCGACGAGGCCAACGCTCGCCGTGAGCACGCGCGTGCGGTTGCCGGCGCGATTGCCGTGGTGTGTGTTGTCGTGGCGGTTGCCTATACCGGTGTGATCGTGATGCTTAAGCTGCGCAGGCCCAAGCCCAAGCCGCTCTTCCAGGACGAGTACTTCCGCGATGTGCCCTCGGCCGACCATCCCGCTGTGCTTGCAGCTCTCATGAGCTGGAACGACGTGCCCGATCAGGCATATATCGCCACGCTTATGAAGCTCACCGACGACCGCGTGATCAAGCTGGAAGAAGCGACCGAGACCAAGAAGAAGGGTCTGCTCCGTCGCGAAAAAGAGGAGCAGACGTATCGCATCACAGTGACCGACGAGGCCTGGAAGGCTGCCAAGAAGGACGGTATCGATCGCGATGTGCTCAAGGTCTTCTTCGCCGGCGTTAAGCCCGATAAGGACGGAGTCCGTTCGCGCACGTTTAGCGAGCTGGAGGAGTACGCTAGCGAGCGCACCACATCTGTTGGCGACAAGCTCGAGGACTATCAGAGCGCAGTTAAGGGCAAGCTGGAGGCGCGCGAGCTTATTGCATCGGACGGCACCATCGCCCTGGTTGCCGGCTTGGTTATCGGTATCATCATCGTCTTTGGCATTCTGGGCTCTCTGATCTATACCGACTTTGCGGACGCCAACGTCGGTGCCGCTATGATCTCGATCCCCGTCACGATCGTGGGCTTTGTCCTGAGCTGCACCTTCCGCCGCTACACGCCGGAGGGCGCCGAGGTGGCGGCTCGCTGCAAGGCGCTCAAGCATTGGCTTGAGGACTTTACGCGCCTGAAGGAGGCCATTCCCAGCGACCTGATCTTGTGGAACAAACTGCTGGTGATGGGCGTTGCCCTGGGCGTTTCGAAAGAAGTGCTGCGACAGCTGGCCGAGGCCGTGCCTGCGGACCTGCGCAACAGCGACGATTTCTACGACAACTACCCCTGCTACTGGTGGTATTACCATCACTACGGCAACGAGTCCCCGCTCGATTCGTTCAACGATGTGTACCACGAGACCATCCACGAGCTGGCTTCGAGTTCCGATAGTTCGAGCGGCGGCAGCGGCGGCGGCTTTTCCGGTGGCGGCGGTGGCGGCGTCGGCGGAGGCGGCGGCGGAACGTTCTAGCGAGCGCTTGCTTTGGGGTGGATCTTTCTGGGCGGTTGCCAGGGAAGATTCATCCCATTTTTGTGCATCGAAACGGGTCAAACTTTCCGCTGAGGACCTTCGCGCAAGGGGCAGTGGACAAAAAATGCCAAATATGAGTACTGTTGCTGCGTTGGTCACATATGTTTGCACATAATAATGGGCTCCTAATGAGAGTACTTCTCGTTAGGAGCCCATTTTATTGAACATTTGGGGAGTTACGTCAGCTCGTGCAGCTGGTCGTCATGCCTATAAGCATCAAAAATGCCCTGAATCGCTGCTACTAAAAAGGTAACAGTACTCATATTTGATGTATTTTGACCAAGGCTATTTGCAGATCACCAAGGCTACTCATTGGGGACAGACTTAAATGACTAGGTGTGGCTGCTTGGGCTAGGCTGTTAGGTCGAGTTCGTAGAGAAAGCTTTCGCGCGGCATGTCGTGACGACGCTCTTCGCGGTTGGCGCGGTGCGTGGCCGTGCGCTTAAAGCCGTGCAACTCGTAGAACTTCCACGAGCAGTTGGAGTCGGTGTACAGGTGCGCCCTTGTCGCCCCGCGCGAGGACAGGTACGAGACCGCGGCATCGAGCAACACTGAGCCTACACCCAGGCCGTGGACATCGGGATCGACGGCGAGCAGCGTGACTTCGTTGTCGTGCGGCAACGGGCTGCTCTCGAGCAGGCGGTTGTTGGTTCGGATGGTTGCGCGCACAAACGAGAGATACTCGGCGCAGACATCGGGCTCCAGCTCGCGCATCTGCGAAAGCAGCGCGCGTTCGGTATCCATCCAGTGTTCCTTAACGGTGGCGCCGGAACTCTGTCCCGCGCGCGCGAGCGCAATGCCACGCGCCTGACCGTCGATTACGGCAACCTGCGAAAACGTCGATGACGAAAGGCAATGGGCGAGGTCGCACGCGGCCTCGAGGCGGTTGTACTCATCGTTATCCGAATTGTTATGCCAAAGCTGCTGCAGAATCAGCGCAATGGCGTCGAAGTCTTCGGTATCAAACGGTCGGTAGAGAACCCGCGAGACCATGGTGCCTCTTTCTTTTGCGGATGCATATCGAGCACAGTTCTACCACGCTATTGGCATCTAATTATGGTGCCCCTGTGTTCCATGAACTCACCGTGCCCATCCCCTCCGCGCGCAAACTTTTTCTGCACATGCGCCCGTTGCGGGGTGCATCGATGCGCTCGATGCGCTACATTGAATCAGTATTTTCAATGCCGCTGCGCGAGCGCTGCAGATCGACGTATCACCGACTCACAGAGCACGGCGGCGTACCAGACAGGAGGACTGCATGGGATCTGATGTGAAGATCGCACGCGCGTTGATCTCGGTTACCGATAAAACGGGTGTCGTCGATTTCGCACGGACGCTGGTCGATGACTTTGGCGTCGAGATCATCTCTACGGGCGGCACGGCTCGTGCCATCGAGGACGCGGGCGTTCCCGTAACCCCCATCGAGGAGTTCACGGGCTATCCCGAGATGATGGACGGCCGCGTTAAGACCCTGCACCCCAAGGTTCACGGCGCGCTGCTGGCCCGCCGCGATTCCGAGCAGCACATGCAGGAGGCCGCTCAGCACGGCATTAAGCTGATCGACTTGGTCGTCGTCAACCTGTACGAGTTCGAGAAGACCGTCGCCAACCCCGAGGTCACCTTTGCGGACGCCATCGAGCACATCGACATTGGCGGTCCCTCCATGTTGCGCTCCGCCGCTAAGAACGCTGCGAGCGTTACCGTCATCTCTGACCCGGCCGACTACGACGCTGTCCTTGCCGAGATGCGCGAGACCGGCGGCTGCACCACGCTTGCCACCCGTCGTCGCCTGCAGGTGAAGGTCTACCAGACTACCGCCGCCTACGATACGGCTATCTCCCGTTGGCTTGCCGCCCAGGCAAGCGACGTGGCGGACACCTCTGCCAAGCTCGAGATTTCGCTGGAAAAGGTCGACGACCTGCGCTATGGCGAGAACCCACAGCAGAAGGCCACGGTCTATCGTTTTGCCGAGGGCTGCGAGAACACCGCGAGCTCGCAGTTCCCGCTCGTGGGCTCCGAGCAGATCCAGGGCAAGCCGCTCAGCTACAACAACTATCTGGATGCCGACGCCGCTTGGAACCTGGTCCGCGAGTTCGACGAGCCGGCCTGCGTGATCCTCAAGCATCAGAACCCCTGCGGTTCCGCCGTTGCCGAGGACATCACGGCCGCCTACGACCGCGCTTTCGCCTGCGATCCCAAGAGCGCCTTCGGCGGCATCATCGCCTGCAACCGCGAGGTTCCCTTTGAGCTGGTTGAGCACTTTGCCGATCAGAACAAGCAGTTCGTCGAGGTCATCATCGCCCCGAGCTATACCGCCGAGGCGCTCGAGCGCATGGCCAAGCGCCCCAACCTGCGCGTGCTGGCTACCGGCGGCGTGGACCACGGTGCCCAAGTGGAGCTGCGCTCCATCGACGGCGGCATGCTGGTGCAGGAAGTCGACCACGTGACCGAGGATCCCGCGACCTTTACGTTCCCCACCGACCGCAAGCCCACCGATGCCGAAATGGCCGAGCTCGAGTTTGCCTGGAAGGTCTGCAAGGGCGTCAAGTCCAATGCTATCCTGGTCTCCAAGGGCAAGGCCGGCATTGGCATGGGCCCGGGTCAGCCTAACCGCGTTGACTCTGCACTGCTTGCCTGCGAGCGTGCCGAGGACTTCTGCGAGCGCGAGGGCGTGGAGAAGGGCGGCTTTGCTTGCGCAAGCGACGCGTTCTTCCCGTTCCGCGACAACGTCGACGTGCTTGCCGCGCACGGCGTGACCTGCATCATCCAGCCCGGCGGCTCCAAGCGTGACGACGAGAGCATCCAGGCCTGCAACGAGCATGGTATTGCGATGGTCTTCACCGGAGCCAGGCATTTTAGGCACTAGAGGCTTTCCCAAGCACCCGACCTTGCCCCTCAAACCGTCGCTTGCGTACATTTAGTACGCGGCGCTCCTCTTTCGGGGCAATCTCGGGCACTTGGAAAACCCTTAATGGGATGTTTCTCTATCCCATTAAACTGTTCGGTCGCCTGACCATATCGTCAAAATAATCTCTGCAAAAGACGGCTGCTCCGTTTGGAGGGCCGTCTTTTTGGTATAAGAGGACGGAATGACTAACACGAAAGGTACAACCATGCCCCAGATTGATGATGCCGAGCTGTTTGGCAATGCCGAGGATCAGCGTGCGTACGAGGACTTTTGCGCCAATCAGGAGGCGGTCGAGAAGTTCACGCTCGACAAGCCCGCGCTTGTCTGCCGTTGGCGCATGTCCAATAAAAAGGTGCCCATGCTCAACCGCCACATCCGCGCGCTGTCCGAGCGCCTGGTGCAGGGCGAGCTACTTACCCATAACATGCTCAGCTGGGCCAAGCAGCACGTTGAGTGGTCGCTAGCCGAGGGCGATTACACCGCACACGACGGTGTGCTCATGCTGGTGATCGACATCAACGGCAACGCCGCCATGACAGTGGGGGAGTACGAGCCGCTCGCCGATACGTCGGCCAAGGCGCTGCGTGCCCGCTCCGCCGAGGCCCGCTCCGAAGCCGACGAGACCGGCG
>URDI01000062.1:0-9793 GCA_900546475.1 uncultured Collinsella sp. | reverse complement strand
AGGCTCAGGCACGGGCGCGGGCTCGGGCGCAGGCGCCGGCGCCGCAGCGGAATCGGATACGGGCGCTGCGTCGGCGCTAAAACCAGCCGGAGCAGACTTCTTCTCAAACGGCAGCACAAAAGTCAGGACGTCGTCCTTGTCCTCGTCGGCCCACTCGCTTGCGTAGCGCGCAACCCAATAGCCAACGGCACGGTGCTTGAGCATCTTGCCAAAGACCGTGAGGAATACCGTGACAAACGCCGTCAGCACCAAGAACAATACGAGCGTGATGCCACCGCCGGTAACAAGCGCCTCAATAGCCGAAGGACGGTAGTAGTAGCTATACATACCGACAGAGGCAATGGTGCCAAAGACGAACGTCAGGATCCAGGTGACAACGTTGGCGACCAGGCCCGTCAAAAACTCGGGAAGGAACGAAGCGCAGAACAGTTTGGTCTTGTTGTGCTTAAAGGCCGCCCAGACCTTATCGAGCGAAAACGCGCTCTCGACACGACCGGTCACCGCAAAGTGCATCACGGCAATGTCGGCGAACATCTTAAAGAAGACCCCCAAGACCGCCGTGGCAATCATAGCCAGGACAAGCAGGCCAAGCGAGCCGAACAGCGCTGCCTCGAGTGCATAAGAGCCGTAATACGAATACGAGCCCGCGGCGCCAATTACCACGCTCTCCACCAGCGAAAGCACTACACCGATAACGGGAATGGCAGCGATAACCTCGAGCACGACCGAGATAACGCTCGAAAAGACTCCGAGGCCAAACGACGTGGAACGCATGAGTGGACGATCCATACCGTCATCAACCTTGAGCGACAGATCGCGACCCCACTCAATACCAAAGCCGGAACCACACACGCTCGCAATGCAAGCTGCCAAAAAGCCGATGGCAGCCGCGATACCGCCGATAACGGGAATGAACAGCACGAGCACCGACACAACACAAATCAGCGCCGGCAAAAAGGCGATCTGGCACACGCGCTGCAGCACGCCCGGCGTCTTGGTCATGTCCTCAAACGCCTGAGCCACACAGCCCTTGGACGCATTCGCCACGGGCGGTTGCGGAACAAACTGCTGGGGCTGACCCTGAGGGGCAGGGGCTGCGGCACCGGCATTGGGGGCACCACACGCACCACAGAACTTATCGTTGTCGCCCATGGGGGCACCACACTGCGAACAGAACATCGAGATCATCCCTTCGTATCTTGAGCGAATCATCTGGATCGCAAACGATGTCTTTGGCATCATTATCACCCAATGTGGGGACAAATACTCCAACATGACGCATTTGCAATGCGCAGGGCGCTATTCGATTGTTTGATAAGCTCGACCGCGTTAGTTCGTTCCGCGGAAACCCTTGCCGACGATCTCGGAGCTGTCGACGATCGTGATAAAGGCACCCGGATCGATCTCGCGAGCGTAGCGACGCAGCTGCACGGCCTCGCGACGACTCAGCACGCTCATGATCACCGTCACGCACTTGCCCGAGAAGGCGCCGTAGCCGCGGCTGATAGTCGCCGTGCGGTTGAGATGTTTGACGATAAACTCCTCGACCTTAAGGGGCTCGGAGCAAATGACCGTGCAGACTTTGCGCAGGTGAATGCTCTCGATGGCCTTGTCGACCACGAGCGTCTTGGCAAACAGGCCAAGCACGCAATACAGACCGACGCGCGGGCCGTACAAGAAGGCCGCGATGGTCACGATGCCGATATCGACCAACAGCAGGGCGCGGCCAATCTCGAGCGTCGTGCGACGTTTGAGGATCATGGCGAGAATGTCCGTGCCGCCCGTCGAGGCACCAATATCAAAGACGATAGCGCTGCCGAGCGCCGGCAGAATCACGGCAAAGCACAGGTCGAGCCACATATCGCCCGTCATCGAGACATCGGTCGGAATAAAGAGCTCAAACAGCGAGACATAGGCGGACAGCGCAAACGAGGCAAAGACGCTCCACAGGATTGCCTTGCGCTCCAAAAAGATAAAGCCCAAAACGACCAGGACCGCATTGATAATCCACATAAAAACGCCGACAGGCAGGGTCGGGAACAGCGTGGACAGAATGACCGACACGCCCGAGGTGCCGCCAAAAGCAAAGTGATTAGGGGTTTTAAACGCGACGATGGCAAAGGCCGTGAGGATCAGGCCCAAATTGAGCTCGGCAAAAAAGCGCGGAAAGCCCGGCTCCTGGCTGCGCTTGCGACCAGCGCGCTCGCCCCGCTCGATAACATCGCGATCGACCACGCGCTCCATCGGCACTACGGGAGGACGATGCACCTCCTCGGCAGCACGCGACGCCGCCTCTGCTGCAGCGGCCTCAATTGCCCATGCCTTGCTTTCTGTTTCGTGCTCGTCGGCCATTACGGCAACCCCTCGTTAACAATTTGGAAACAATGCGCCCATTAGAGTAACGCGGAACGTGGGGATTGCAACCCTTAGTTAGACGAGCGGTATGACTATATCGGGAGCGTACAGAAACGGCCGGCCACGCTTTTGCTTGCGCGGTCGGCCGTTTAATGTTTTCGCAGATAAAACCTGCCAAAACAAACCTGTCCTTTTTGGAAGGTTATTCGTGCTGGCTGGTGCGGTGCTCGTACTCCTCGGGGGTGATGACATCCTCGATGCGCAGGTTGACGCCCGCCACCTCAAGGCCGGTCATCGCGGCAAGGCGCTCGGTGACACGTGCCTTGACATCGTCGAAGATCGCGGGCGCATAGGCGCCGTACTCGATGATGACGGAGATGTTGACGACCACGCGATTATCGTCGGTGACCTCGACCGTCACGCCCTTGGTCAGATTCTCGGCACCAAACTGCTCCTGCACAAAGTGCATGAGGTTACCCTTCATGCCCAGAACGTGCGGAACCTCGCGGGTGGCCATGGCAACGATCTTCTCGATCACGCCGTTGGAATAGGTCAGCGAGTCCTCGGACTCATCCGCTTCCTCGTCGTCCTCATCCGTATCGGACTCGGCCTCGACGAGAGCCTCGTCCTCGAGCGTCACATCCTCAGCTTCGGCGACGACTGCCTCGTTCTCCTCGAGCTCGGTATCGGCTACATCGACCTTCGTATTAAAAGCCATGGTTCCTCCTTATGCCTGCCGCGGATGCGACAGTCGAATACATATTAGCGGCCGCTAAACAGACGGCCGAAGAAGTTGACGATCCCGTTCTCGCCGTCGCGAATTTGGCCGATCACAGCGCCGATCAGCACGAAGAATGCAATGACGAGCGTGTCCCACAGACCCAACGTGAGCACCAACACGGCGAGGATAAAGCCGGCGACGGCGCCGAGCGTGGTGTTGGGATGACGCACAGCATAGCTCCAGATGGCAGCGCCCGTACCCTTGATGAGACCCATAGCCTCGTCAAAATCCGCGGCTGCCGCGTCTTGTAACTCGGTTGCCTCTGCTTTGGAATCAACAGGTTCGCTCGCCGACGTGGCGCTCTGGTCAATCGTCAGGCGCGGCGTACGAGCGGTCTTATCTTGATTGGTATCACTCACCGGAAACCTCCACGGTCTGGACGGTAGTCTTGGACGGCAAAAAACGGACGCGCGCGGTCGTACCCGGCGCGCCGAGCATGGTATCGCAGGCTTCTTCGATGCGCTGCTGCATCGCGGTAGCCAGAGATGCCACGTCCTTATCGTCAAGCGCGATAGCTTCGACCTTAAAACGGACGTGCGAATCGTCGGAGCCTTGGACGCGGGCCTCGACATGCTCAACCATCACGCGGTCGTCACGCTCGGCAGCAGCCCTGGCGCACGAAGAAAGCGCCGCAAGGGTAACCTCGATATTGCGCTCCCCCGCCGGATGCACGCAGGACGGTTCGCGACGGGCGAACATCAGGCGGAAAAAGCTTACCAGCACGCCGATCGCCACGACGCCGGCGCACGCCGTGACGACGATGCGCGGCATGGGGTCGCGCATCAGCAGCATAAAGCGATACGTATACGGCCCCCAAAACTGGCAGACAAGCGTACCCAGCGCCACGATGGTGGCGGCAAGATACACGATCGCTAGGGCTCGTTTGAGTACGCGCACGCGGCGCTCCCTTCAAATCTCGGCTCTCGAAATGCAAAACGGTTCGCATCATTATAAAAGAGCCGGGTCCGGTGCTCTACGCACGCGGATCCGGCTCATCTATTCCACGAGGCTTGCATGCTCGCTTCATTATGCCCAGATATGCACGGCTCAATCCGTGCGGGCGCTACTCCTCCTCGAGGGCAGCGATGACCTCGTCGGTCATGTCCATGGTGCTGTAGACGTCCTGGACGTCGTCGAGCTCCTCAAGACGGTCGATGAGGCGCTGGACCTTCTTGGCGTCGGTACCAGAGACCTCGGTCGGGGTGGTCGGGACCATGGTGGTCTCGGAACCCTTGACCTGGACGCCCTGCTCCTCGAGCGCCTTGGAGACAGCCATGACGTCGTTGGCAGCAGTCCAGACGATCCACTCCTCGCCGGCATCCTCGTAGTCCTCGCCACCGGCCTCGGCGATGGCCATCATGAACTCATCCTCGTCACCGGCAGCACCGTTGGCGATCATGGTCTCCTTCTTGGCGTTCTCGTCCAGGATCTCCTTGGCGACGACAATCTGGCCCTTGCGCTCAAACTGGAAGGCGACGGAGCCGGAGGTGCCCAGGTTGCCACCAGCGTGGGAGAAGGCGGAGCGGACGTCAGCGGCGGTACGGTTGCGGTTGTCGGTCAGGCAGTCGACGTAGACGGCGACACCGGCAGGACCGTAGCCCTCGTACACGATGTTCTCGTAGACGGCGGCGTCAGCACCCGAACCAAAAGCCTTGTCGATAGCGGACTTGATCTTGTCCTTAGGCATGGACTGAGCCTTGGCCTTGGCAACGGCAGCGGCGAGGCTGGCGTTGTTCTCGGGCAGCGGGTCACCGCCGAGACGGGCAGCAACGGTGATGTTGCGGCTGAGCTTGGAGAAGAGGGCGGAACGCTTGGCGTCCTGCGCGCCCTTACGATGCTTGGTTGTGGCCCACTTAGAGTGTCCGGACATACGTGTCTCCTATCGGTTTCGACCTAAAGCCCAGCGCAGATGCTCGGGCAATATAAACAAACGTCGTTATGATATACCTACTGGCCTGCAAGATAAACCCCAAAATGAAGGCGTCGTGATGATGGCCCCTTTGGTGCAGCAAAGAAACCTGACCCCAATGCACCAGGTTAGGACCAGAGGAAGTCACTGCGGGTGACGGTGGCGCCGATGGCGAAGGGCATGCAGGCGATGACCGGATACAGGTAGCGCATGTAGGTCGAGCCGTTGCACGGACCAATCAGGCACACGGCGAGCACGCCCAACAGCGGCACCCAGATCGCCAGCGCACGCCATGAATGACGACGCAGCAGGTAGACCACCACGGCGATCATGATCCACACATAGGTGGCCGAGCTCATGGTGAGCGAAATAAACGGGATGCGCTGCACCGCCACACGGTACAGATTGATCAGGTGGTCGCACCAGCGCACCACGTTGCTGTCAACCGGATGGAAGTCGAAGTACTTGAGGTTGTCGGGACGCGCCATGATCTCGGCACTACGCGCCGTGCTGTAGACCCAGGCATCGCGCGCGCTCGGATAAAAGTAGCCGTAATAGTTATTGATGAGCGCCGAGATATAGCACTCGGGATCCTTTTTGAACATCTGCGCCCAGACCTCAAAATAGGCCTTGATGTCCTCCTGCGAGGCGTACTCGTTAAAGCAGTTCTTGACGGCATCCGACTTATCCGGGTTGTAACGGCGGCCCAGATTCTCGTACTTGAGCACCCGGTCGATCACGGCGCGCTCCTCGTCGGTCACCAAGCCGTCGCAAGGAGCCTCCACGATGGTGCCGTCCTCCTTTACCGTGGGGTTGACGCCCGAGTTGAGGCCGTCGTGCTTTTGGACGAAACGAGCCGTCTGTTGGAACGGAATCGAGAGGATTTCGCGCTTGGAACCAGGCGTGATGTCGTGCGCCGGCATAAAGACCTTGGTGAAGTACATATTAGAGGCAAGGCAGAGTGCGAGCACCGCGAGGACGCCAACCCAGCGGAAGCGCGGCGTGGCGCATGAGACCGCGGTGCCCGTCTGCTTAGCCGCACGACGGGCGACATGTACATCCCATGCGCAAAACGCCGCCGCAATCACGCAGGCCGCCAACGGAAAGACCAGACCGCCATTGCGCAAAAACGTGGAACCCATGGCAGCCAGCGCAAGCAACAGCCAGTCGTGGCGCGTAAAGAGCACGGGCCTCTGTTCGCCCGCACGCTCGGCATTGGCATCACGACGGGGCAAGCCACATGCCACGAGCTTGACGGTCTGTACCAGCAGCACCAAAAACGCGTCGGCAAAGAGCACGTCTTTGGTGAGCAACGCCGCGTAGTTAGAGAACATCGGCATAAACGCAAAGAACAGCAGGATCGCACCGCGAACCGGCAGGCTCACGCCCAGTTTGCGCAGCGACGAAATGGAATAGGCCATGCAGGCAGCCGTGATGACAAATTGAGCGCAGGTATAGATGATGAGGCCCGCGTTAGCGCTGTTGAACAGCGAAAGCCCCAGTTGAACGCACGAGCCGATAATGGCCGTGTGCACTATGGGATGATGCCCGTTGAGCAGCACGTTGGGGTTGAGTAGGCGCAGGTAGTCGCTCGTGCCGTTGGGATAGTTGAACCACTGGCGAATCTGCGCACCCGTATCTCCCATAAAAAGGCCGGGCAGCGAAGCGATGAGCGTGGGCGCCCAGGCGATCGTAAGCACCAGGAAGGGCCCGGCAAAGGGATGGACCGAGAGCACGGCGTGAGCCACACGCCATATGCGGCCAAAGTGCGCCTCGGAAAACGGGATGCGTCGGGAGCTCAGCCAATCCAGACACTCAAAAGCCAGATAGAAGGCCACGATCGCTAGGAGCATCCAGCCCGCGCCGCCAATCCAGGCGCAGATGATGCGGGCCTTGTCGCCAAGAACAATCTCGGCCGAGTCGATGAGGTCGTAGCTACGGCCGAACACCATGCAGATGGCGAAAAACAGCGACGGCAGAATGATCGATGGACGCCAGGTGTCGCCACGGCCAAAGAACACGTAGCGAAACGGCAGCGTGAGCAGGCAGGCAAGCGCAAGCAGCATGACCGCGTCGGTATGGCCGGCAAACGAGAGGAGCACCTCGTAGCACACGTACAGCATGCCCGAGGCTTTGGGGTCAATCGCCAAGACTGCGTTGCTCGACACCGGGGCGGGATCGATGGAAAACGCCGTGGTCGCCAACAGCGCGAGCAGAAATGCGATGAGCGTCTGCTTGGCGGGGTAGCGCTTAAACCAGACGATGCGGGCCGCGTCGCGCGCAGCCGTTGTGGAGAGATCGGAATCCTTCACAGTCCGAAAGCCTTTCTAGAAACCTGCCAAAAAGGGACAGGTTTATTTTGGCAGGTTTTATCTGGGGAAATGTTACGGTTCTGTCATCATTGCCCAGCAAACCACCACAAAGGTGCCTGCCCCCTTTTGGTGGTTTTGGTGGTTAGGCATCCAGGTAGATGCGCTGGGGGCGATTGCGGTGTCGGGCGAAGATGATGAGCGCCAGACCGGCGATCACGAGCGGCAAACTCAGCAGCTGGCCCATGGTGATGACGCCGCCCAGCAGATAGCCCAGCTGGGCATCGGGCACGCGCACGAACTCAACGAGAAAGCGGACGATGCCGTACCCCATCACGAACACGCCCATAAACGTGCCCTGGGGCAGCAGCGGCTTTTTGCGGCTGAGCACCTGCAGAATGCAAAAGAGCACGATGCCCTCAAGAAATGCCTCGTAGAGCTGGGAGGGATGACGCGGCATATCGCCCGCGGTGCCGCCAAAGACAACACCCCAAGGCAGGTCGGTCGGCTTGCCCCACAGCTCGCCGTTGACAAAGTTGGCACAACGGCCTAGGCACAGGGCCAGCGGGGCGCCTATGACGGCAAGGTCTGCCAAAGTCCATGCGTCGAGCTTATACATGCGGCACACGATGATGCCGCCGATAATGCCGCCCACCAAGCCGCCATGGAAGCTCATGCCGCCCTCGTTAGTGGCAAAGATCTCGAGCGGGTGGGTCCAATAGTAGCCATCGCCGTAAAAGACGACGTAGAACAGGCGCGCACCGATAATGAGGCCAAAGACCACGCCGACCACGACACTCGTCAGGTCGTCAATCGTGATGTTAAAGCCCCAACGACGCTGCGTGCGGTACATGACGACCGCCGTGAGCAGGGCGCCGACCACATAGGCCAGACCATACCAGTAAATCGTGATGGGCCCCGCCGAAATCGCGACGGGATCAAGCATATGGTAGAAGTCGTTGAGCATGTCGACCCTCCTACTCCCTACATACAAATGCGGCCGCGGGCCTTGCGCTCGCAGCCGCATATTTGGACGTAACGTCTATGCGGAGTATGTCGTCCGCAGCCTTCGCATCTTAGAACGGCGCGTACTCGTCGTACAGGTCGTCGGCCTCACCGGAGGCATTGACCTGCTCGACGCGGGTAACGCCGGGCACGTGCTCCTTCAGGATGCGCTCGATGCCCATGGACAGGGTCAGCGAGCTCATGGGGCAGCCGGCGCAGGAGCCCTGCAGCTCCAGCTTGACGACGCCCTCGTCGTCGACGCCCACATACTCCATATCGCCGCCGTCGGCCTGCAGGTTGGGGCGAATCTCTTCAAGAACCTTCTTAAGCAGCTCTTCGTTAACAGCCACAGGGGCTCCTTTCTCACAATAACGCGGGCGCGCCCGCGGACAGAAGCTATGTTACTACAGCCATGTACCCGCTCACGAGCCGTCCATGCGCGCAGACGCGACTTTCACGAGCAGTCAATTTGGGACGGGGCTCTTTTAGCTGCCTTTTGTTGCCAGCTGGCATTGTCACGCGCTACTGCTGAGCCTGCCCCTCGGTACCGATGTGAACATCGACGATAACCTGGCGGTAGCTAATACCGCAGGAGTCGAGAATGCGGCGGCTGATGCGGCCGTCGTCGGTGTCGGCGTACTTGTTGTCCAGGTAGACAACCTCGCCCACACCCACCTGCGCCAAAATCTTGGCGCAGTCGTGGCACGGGAACAGCGTGACGTAGACCGTGGAACCCTCGAGGTCCTTGAGCGAGCCACGGTAGTTGAGCACGGCGTTGGCCTCGGCATGGACCACGTAGTTGTGCTTGTCCTGCAGCGGGTCGTCGCTCGTACCCCACGGGAAAAAGTCGTCGTTGAGCGCCGAGGGCGTACCGTTGTAGCCCACCGAAAGGATACGGTGGTTGGTGCTGGCGATGCACGCACCCACCTGCGTGTTGGGGTCCTTGCTGCGGCGCTGTGCGGCGATGGCCACGCTCATAAAGAACTCGTCCCAGCTAATGACGTCCAGGCGCTTGCCTGACGAAGTTTGATGAAGATCGTCCGACATGGCAGACACCTCCGTAATCGCAATAGTTTGACCCATTGTAGCAGGTGAAAGGTGGGGGGCGTTTGTCCCACCGGCGCCCTCACTTTTACACGCGGCGGGGCTTTTGGTTGATGCGGTAGAGCTCGGCGAGTCCTCGCAACGTCAGCGCGTCGTCTACCGTCAGGCTGTGGCCGACCAGCGACGCGAGCGCCTCGGCATCGTCGCCGGTAATGACGATGGGCACGTCGCCCTCCCCCGCGGCCTTGGTCGCGCGCATCTCGGCGAGCACCATGTCGAGCATGCCGTCGATGCGGGCCACCTCGCCCAGAACCACGCCCGAACGCATGGCCTCGCGCGTGTTGCGGCCGATCACATGCGTGGGTGCCGAGGGCTCGACCTGCGGCAGAC
>URDI01000061.1:0-10063 GCA_900546475.1 uncultured Collinsella sp. | reverse complement strand
CCGCCTTTTCGAACCGGCAATAACAGGCCTCCTTGTGCCGGAGTCTGACAATCCGCACTCGCGCGAGAGCTGCGGCACCACGCCCGCAAAGGCGATCGCGTCAACCGCATCGAGCGAGAGGCCGTACATCTTAAAGAAACCCATCAGGCGCACGTGGATCTCGTCGGCGGTATAGGAGCGGTCGGTGGGCATACGCCACGACTGCACCAGCTCGTCTCCGTCAAACAGGCCCATGGCCGTCTGCGTATTTCCCATATCGATAGCGAGCAGCATGTCTACTCCCGGTGTTGGCATAAAAGGACGCGCACCATTGTATACGTGCCGTCGACGGCGCTCGGCTGCGATTCGTTTACGGTGATAGGGGCTGAGGGGTTTAAATATGAAGGAATTATGCTCTACGAGATTTTCCTTGCCGTTTACCGAACTCCCGCGTAATATTCTTTCTTGCGCACATGAGGCGCCCAGACATTGCGGGGTGGAGCAGTCTGGTAGCTCGCCGGGCTCATAACCCGGAGGTCGTAGGTTCAAATCCTGCCCCCGCGACCAAGAACTTGCAGCTCGTCGGCCTAGCCGGCGAGCTTTTTTGTTATCTGACGACCATGTTTTCGGCACGGTTTTCAACCTCTCAAACAAAATCTCGATCTGTAACATCTAGACCCGATTTGGGCGGCTAGGTGTTACAGATCGAGATTTTCCGGCAGCCGGCCCCCATTTGTCTAAATCTGTAACACGAGGGACGGATTTTGCCGAGTAGCTGTTACAGATTGAGATTTTGTTGTTGCTCTCCTTTATGCGTGAATCTTGACTCTTTTTATTATGTGAGGCGGACGGGCTATCGATAATCACGGGCCGGATGGATTGACTTGTCGATTGATAGATTCCAATTGGAAGGAGCTGCGACGACCCTTGACGATCCTTAACTAGAAACAGTGACGTCTTAAAAACAATAAAGGGGCCGCTATGTAGGGGCCGTCTATACGATGCCTTTGACTTACACTTCTTTATGGAGCCATGTAAGGAGGCGGCAATGCAGCAACCCATCGCGACAAACGATGTGATTCTATTTTCCACTCTCAGGGAGAATCAGTACTTCGATCGAAAGAGCGCCCGCAAGGATGACAAGGAGATTGCGAAGCATATTAGTGCATTCGCCAACTCGGCGGGAGGCAAGCTCGTTATCGGTATCGAGGATAATGGTGAGGTAACGGGCTTCAAGCGTAACGGCGCGCGCGACATTGAGAAATTCGAGCGCGCTGCGCTCACGACTTGCACGCCAACCCCTATTGTCCGCAAAGACCGAATCCCCGTGGTCAATTCTTCGGGCGAGGAGGACTTCGTTCTCGTTTTGGACATCGATGCCTCGACCAACCACTCTGTTGCTCGCGTGAGCGACGGCGAGGTTTTCTTGCGGCAGGACGACAAGAGCGTGAGGCTCAGCCGCGAACAGGTATTTGCCCTCGAGTACGATAAGGGGCAGAGAATCTTCGAGGACGAGCTTGTTGAGGATTCCTCCCTAGATGACGTGGACCATGAAGTGCTTGATCGCTACAAAGGGATTCTTGGAACCGAAGTTTCCGACGAGCAGGTCCTTAGAAGTCGTCGTTTTATGCGTGACGGAAAGCTGACCGTTGCTGGAGCCTTGCTATTCGCGCTGGATCCGTCCGCGATGATGCCACAGGCACGAGTCCGTGTCCTGCGCTACGACGGCGTCAAAATGGAGACGGGCGAGCGTCTCAACATCACGAAAGAACGAAGCTTCTGTGGGCCGCTGCCTAAGGTGATCCAAGACGCCTACGAACTCATCTCGAGCATGCTCCGCGAATTTCAGTTCCTGGGGCCCGACGGGAAATTCCAGACCGTGCCTGAGTATCCTGAGTTCGCCTGGTTCGAGGGCTTGGTCAACGCGGTGACACATCGCGACTACTCGTTCCGCGGCGACTACATCCGGGTCTCGATGTTCGACGACCGTTTGGAAATCATCAGTCCAGGCGCGCTTCCCAATATCGTGACGCTCGACAACATGAGGACCACTCGTTACTCGCGCAACCCACGCATCGCGCGCACGCTGGTTGAATTTGGTTGGGTTCGGGAGCTAAACGAGGGCGTCAAGCGCATTTATACCGAGATGCAAAACTCTCTGCTCAATGATCCGGTCTACACGGAACCTGATGGGGCAAGGGTTCAGCTAACGCTTGAGAACAATATCGTTGCCAGAACCGTAAGGAGAAGCGAGGCTCTCGAGGACAAGGTATCACCGGAGGTGATCGCCTCATTGGGGGAGTATGAGCTCGCCGCCGTCAGGTTGGCCTTTGCGAACGGAAGGGTGACAGCAAGGGAGCTTGCAGCGCACATCGGGAGAAATCGCCGCACAGCAAGCCGGGTGCTTGGTAAGTTAATTGAGGAAGACGGGCTGCTCGAATGGCACGGCTCATCCCATAACGACCCAAAACAGTTCTACACGATAAGGTAAGGTGGTCGATCTATTTCGCACCTCTGTCGCAGTAATGTCGCACCTCTGTCGCAGTAATGTCGCACCTCTGTCGCAGTGGCTTCGATGACGCATGGATATAGTCCCTCGGCAAATCTCAAACAAAATCTCGATCTGTAACGCGTAGACCCGATTTGGACGGCTAGATGTTACAGATCGAGATTTTCCGGCAGCCGGCCCCCGTTTATCTAAATCTGTAACACGAGGGACGGATTTTGTTGAGTAGCTGTTACAGATCGAGATAAACCACCAGCCCGCCCAGCCCCCATCCACCAGCCCTCACCTGCTATCCGCCGATTTCCGTTGCGTCGCCGTGCTCCCATGTCATATCCTCTAGACAACTACGCGGCAACATCGCCGCCGCGCCTACAAGAGAGGAATGTCCATGACCGCACCTGCATCCAAACTGCTCCAGCCCATTACGGTTGGCCCCCTTGAGCTCAAAAACCGCATTATGTTCCCGCCGCTGACCACCGGCTACGAGGAGCGCGACGGTTCCATTGGCGAGCGCAGCCTGGCTTTTTACGAGCGCCTGGCCCGTGGCGGCGTGAGCTACATCGTCATCGGCGACGTTGCTCCTGTTATGACCGCAAGCCCCACGCCCAAGTTAGCGACCGACGCCCAGATCCCCACGTTTAAGGCGCTGGCCGACGCCGTTCACAAGCACGGCGCCAAGGTCGCGCTGCAGCTGTTCCACCCCGAGTACGACGTGCCCGGTGTCGGCCGCATGGTCATGGGTTCCATGGCCGCCGCCAAGGCCGCGCAGGAGGCCAAGGCCGCCGGCGACGAGGAGACCTTTGCCGCCAAGATGGCCGAGTCCAACGAGATCCGCAAGCAGGCCTACGCCAAGTTGCACCACGATATGCAGCACTTTGTGAACGAGGCGAGCGTAGAGCAGCTCACCCAGATCAAGGAGGCCATCGCCGCCTCGGCCGCTCGCGCGCAGCAGGCCGGCATTGACGCCATCGAGGTCCACGGCGACCGCTTGGTGGGTTCGCTATGTTCGGCCATCCTCAACAAGCGTACCGACGAGTACGGCGGTTCGTTCGAGAAGCGCGTTCGCTATGCGCTCGAGGTCGTCGCCGCCATTAAGGAAGCCGCGCCGCAGCTGATGGTGGAGTACAAGCTCCCCGTGATCATGGAGAACCCCGACGGCACGCCGCGCGGCAAGGGTGGCCTGCAGCCCGACGAGGCCTGCGAGTTCGCCAAGCTGCTCGAGGGCGCGGGCATCGACATGATCCAGGTCGCGCAGGCCAACCACACCGGCAACATGGGCGACACCATTCCGCCCATGGGTGCCATGCCCTACAACTGGACGCTGCCGGTGGCCGAGCGCGTCAAGGCCCTGGTCTCCGTGCCGGTGGCCACCGTCGGCCGTGTTGTTTCGGTCGAGGCCGGCGAGAAGATTCTTGAGGACGGCGCGGCCGACATTATCGCCTATGGCCGCTCGCTCATGTGCGACCCCGACATTGCGCTGAAGGCCGCGACCGGCGAGCCCATCCGCGAGTGCCTCAACTGCAACAAGGGCTGCGTCGATGCGATTCAAAACCGCAAGTACATCTCGTGCGTGCTCAACGCCGAGAACGGCGACGAGGCGACCATCGCCATTAAGCCGGGCGAGGGCGACAAGAAGATCGCCGTGGTGGGCGGCGGTATTGCCGGCCTGGAGGCCGCACGCGTGGCGGCCAAGCGCGGCTACGACGTGACCGTCTATGAGGCGAGCGATCACTTGGGCGGCCAGATTGTGCTGGCGGCCGCGCCTCCGCGCAAGGATGAGATTATGCGCTCGGTCGAGTACTACGAGAAGATTCTGCCCGGCCTGGGCGTGAAGGTTGAGCTCAACCATGCCGCTCGCCCCGCGGACCTCAACGCCGCCGACGCCGCGATTGTGGCCGTGGGCGCGCATGACGTGGTCATCCCCGTTCCGGGCGCCGACTCGGAGAAGGTCGTCTCGAGCTGGGACGTGCTGGCCGGCAAGGTGGAGCTCAGCGGGCGCGTCGCCGTCATTGGCGGTGGCCTGGTGGGTACCGAGACTGCCGAGTACCTGCTGCAGCACGGCTGCGAGGTGGCGATTGTCGAGATGCTCGACAAGATTGCCGCTGGCGAGTCCGAGACCATTCTGCCGCTGATCATGAGCGACTTTGCCGCCCACAACGTGGAACAGCACGTTAAGACCCGCCTGACCGCCATTACCGACGAGGGCGTGGAGGCCGTGCACACCACCGAGGACGGTGCCGAGGAGCCGGTGAAGATCGCCTGCGATTACGTGGTGATGGCCGTGGGCTCCAAGGCCAACGCGTTTGACCTGGATGGCGTGACGGTGCCCGTGACCTGCGTGGGCGACTGCTCGGGCGAGCGCACCGCCGACATCGCGAGCGCCATTCGCACGGCGTATCATGCGGCCAACGAGCTGTAGCTGAACATCGCGGCCAGGCGGGACGGTAGCACGGATCCGTCTCGCCCGGCTGTGTCCCGTCGGGTGTCAACCGGTGCGGGGCCTGCAAGCGCAGCAGGCCCCGCCCTTTTTGTTTTGCTCCGGTGGATGGCAATGCGCGGTAATCATGAGGAGTAAGGACGTCTACTGCCTTGCCGATTACTCAAAATAATTGGGGGAGGGGTTAATAATCATATCCGCTATAGCAAAGGACATAAAGAGATGCCAATTTTGTTGACAAGCGAATGACGATTGGCTGCGAGTCAGCTACCAGCGTAAATAATCGATAAAGAAATGTCGTAAATTGGTGCCAAATGCCCAGATAACACCGCGTCTATTTTAATTAACTGCTTTGAGCAAACAGTAAAATGCTACTATCTAACTTGCACGTAAGAAAGCAGATTAACGGTTAAGGCTAAGAAGTGGCAGGTATGTCGGAAGCAACTAGGACTCGCACGCATGCGCCCGAGGTTAGGCAGCGCGCCGTCGAGGTCCTCCAAGAGGGGGTCGGTCATCGCGCCCTCGCCGCGGAGCTTGGCATTCCCCAGGCCACGGCTCGTCAGTGGGCCCGCGCGTATGCCGTGGGCGGTGCCGACGCCGTTCTCAACGCCGGTTCGCATCATCACACCTATTCGTACGAAGTTAAGCTCGCCGTGGTCAAGGACCGCTTGGAAAACGGCTTAACGGTTCGCGAGGCCATGATCAAGCACAAGATTCCCAGCGAGTCTTCGGTCAAGGCTTGGTGCCGCCAGTATCGCGAGAGCGGTGAGTCCGCGCTGGTTGATAAGCCGCGCGGTCGCAAGCCGCGCGTTAAAAAAGCGGAATAGCGAACGGGATGGTGCGCCCACAGGGGCGCATTTTTCTTGCCGCGCCAACTTTTTGGACCGTCGTGAGCCTACTGGAACATCCTCCAAAGTGGTTAATAAACCGCGCGCAGTGGCCCGTGCGCCCGCCGCCGCGATAGGGGGAGCGTCGCCTCTCTGCTCCAAAGCGGACAGACTCCTTACCCCGTACGCCTAAAACTCCCCAGTTGACCGAAAACCCGCCGTCGCTACTCCTCAACTGAGCTATAACGTTAAACAATTGCAGCGTTTTTGCATGGGGGAGTGATGGTATGACGCTACTGTATTTCCTTACCCTGTTTCCGCTGGTACCGGCGCTGGGCATGCTGCTCGCGCGCGGTGACCGCGCCCGCGATGCGGTAGGGCTTGTAGGCTCCGGCATTATTATGGCGGTGACGGTTGTAGTCGCCGTCATGTTTTTTGGCACGGGCCCGCAGAGCTTCGAGGTTGCCCCCGGCACCTCGCATGTGCTCTCGATCATCAGCTCCGTCATCGACGTGATCCTGTGCGCCGTCATCCTGTACAACGCGCGTAAATATAAGAGCACGCTCACCACGGTGCTCGGCGTGGTGCAGCTGGTGGGCTCGCTCACCTTTGCAGCTATGACGCTGCCCGCGACCGAAGCCGTCACGGCAACGCCACTCTACCTTGACTACATGAGCGTGATCATGGTGCTTGCCGTCGGCATTGTCGGCAGCCTTATCTGCGTGTACGCCCTGGGCTACATGAAGGACTTCCAGGCCCACGACGAGCACGAGGCAGCGCTGCGCGGGCAGACGGCGCCTGACCGACGCCCGCAGTTCCTGGCGCTTATGTTCCTGTTCCTCTCGGCCATGTTCGTCATCGTGACAAGCGACAACCTTGAGTGGCTGTTCTGTGGCTGGGAAATCACCACCGTGTGCTCGTTCCTCATGATTGGCTACACGCGCACGCCCGAGGCCATAAAAAACGCTTTCACCCAGATCATCCTCAACATGCTGGGCGGCATCGCGTTTTTGGCCGGGCTCATGTACCTGCACGTTAACGGCATGCCGCTGACCATCTCGGGCATGATCGAGCTTTCCGGCGCCGGAACCGCGCAATCCGCGCTGCTGGTGATGCCGGTCGTTCTGCTGTCGCTCGCCGCACTCACCAAGGCCGCACAGATGCCGTTCCACACTTGGCTATTGGGTGCCATGGTTGCCCCCACGCCCACGAGCGCCCTGCTGCACTCGTCAACCATGGTCAAAGCCGGCGTGTTCCTGATGGTCAAGCTCAGCCCGCTCTATGCCATCTATCCCGTGACTGGCTTTATGGTCACGAGTGTGGGTGCCATCACGTTTTTGCTCGCTGCCCTCATGGCCATCTCGCAGAGCAACGCCAAACGCGTGCTCGCGTACTCCACCATTTCCAACTTGGGCCTTATCAGCGCCTGCCTAGGCGTCGGCGCGCCCGAGGCCGTGTGGGCCGCGATCTTCCTGATCCTGTTCCATACGGTGGCAAAGTCGCTGCTGTTCCTGTGCGTGGGCACGGCCGAGCATCATATCGGCAGCCGCAATATCGAGGACATGGACGGCATGTTCAGCCGCATGCCGCACCTGACGCGCCTGATGATGCTGGGCATTATGGGCATGTTCGTGGCTCCGTTTGGCATGCTCGTGTCCAAGTGGGGCGCCCTGGTGGCGTTTGCCCAGACCGGCAACGTGCTCATGATCATGGTGCTTGCCTTTGGCTCGGCCGCGACGTTCTTCTTCTGGGGCAAGTGGCTTGCCAAGCTTTCGGGCGTCGACCCCACGGCTCAAAACGTTGAGGTCAATGTCCATAAGACCGAATGGATGGCCCTCAATACCATCGCCGCGCTGCTGATTCTGTGCTGCGTGGCGTTCCCGGTTATCTCGAGCGGTCTGGTGTCGCCTTACTTGGCCATGGTGTTTGGCCGCGTGCCGTACGTTATTGGCAAGGATGCCATGTATCTGATGGTGGTTATCGTGGCGTTTATCGCCGTGGTGCTGCTGACTTCATTCCGCGTGAGCAACAAACCGCACGTAAACGTATATCTTTCGGGTGTGGGAACCGACAATTACCGCCATTTCCGCGGCTCGATGGGACGCGAGGTGAAGGCCGAAAAGCGCAATTGGTACTCGGTGGACGCCCTTGGCGAGAAGCGTATTGGCCCCGCGGGTAGCGTCGTGTGCTGCAGCATTATCTTGTTTGCGCTGCTGTGTTGCGCGTGGATTGGGCCCGAGCGGCTTGCCATGAGCGCGCCCTCGGTGTTGCGCGGCAAGTATTTTGAAGGTTCGGGTGTCGTGGGCATATTTATTGGCACCGTGGCGTTTGCCCTGCTGGCGCCGCTTGTGGGCGGTTTGATCGACGGCCTTGACCGCAAGCTTTCGGCCCGCATGCAGGGCCGTGTGGGTCCGCGCCTGCTGCAACCGTTCTACGACGTTGCCAAGCTGCTGCGCAAGGCCCCCGCCAGCGTAAACACCATGGACGATACCTACATGGCGTGCGCGCTCATCTTCACCGTCGTGGGCGGCGGCATCTTTGTGTCGGGTTCCAACACGCTGCTGTGCGCTTTCATGGTTACCCTCGCCGCGATCTTTGTGGTGTTGGCGTCCGCCTCGACGCAAAGCCCGTTTGCGCAGGTCGGCGCCGATCGCGAGTTGCTGCAGGTTATGAGCTACGAGCCCGCCGTTCTGCTGATGAGCGTGGGCCTGTACCTTGCCACCGACAGCTTCGATTCCATCGCCGTGACGGGGCAGTCGGCCCCCATCATCGTGTACAGCGCGCCCATTTTCCTCGCGCTGCTCGCGGTGCTTACCATCAAGCTGCGCAAGTCGCCGTTTGACCTTTCGTACTCGCATCACGCGCATCAGGAGATTGTCCAGGGCGTCGCCACCGAGATGAGCGGCGGCACGCTGGCCAAGATGACCCTTATGCACTGGTGCGAGACCGTGCTGTTTTTGATGTGGGTGGGCATGTTCTTTGTTTGGGACAACCCGGTGAGCTGGGTCGTAGCCCTGGTCGTGATGGCCGCGACGTATTTTGTCGAGGTGCTGATCGACAACACCTTCGCACGCAGCACCTGGCGCAGCTGCTTTAAGCTCGGCTGGGGCGTGGCGCTGGTGTTTGGCCTGCTCAACCTTATGCCCATCCTCGTCGACGTGTTTATTTAGGAGGCGGCATCCATGGATCATAAAATGTCGCGCTCACCGTGGGTTATTCATTACGACGGCTCGAGCTGCAACGGATGCGATATCGAGGTGCTTGCTTCGCTCACGCCACTGTTCGACGCGGAGCGCTTTGGCGTGGTCAACACCGGCAACCCCAAGCATGCGGATATCTTTTTGGTGACGGGGTCGGTCAATGCCCAGAACCTGCCCGTCGTGCGCCAGATCTACAACCAGATGCTCGAGCCCAAGTGCGTGGTGGCCTGCGGCATCTGCGCGTGTTCGGGCGGCGTATTCCGCGATGCCTATAACGTGATCGGCGGCGTGGACCGCGCAATCCCCGTGGACGTGTACGCGCCCGGGTGTGCCATTCGCCCCGAGACCGTGATCGATGCCATCGTGGAGGCGTGCGGCATCCTGGACCAGAAGGAGGCCGTGATGCGCGCCGGCGGCGATCCGCTTACCGTGGGCGGTGCCGCTACCTGGGACGGTGGTGTTGAGCTGGGCGAGGACGGGTTTGTGGCAGCTGCGGGGGCCGGGGCTGACGGTGCCGGTGACGGCGTCGAGGCCAACGCGTCCACCAGGTCCGCCGCGCCCGCCGCTGCAAAGGAGGCCGAGTAATGCAAAAGGCTATCTATACCACCGTCGGGATCGACGAGCTCTTGTCGCATGTCCAGGCGCTTAAGGGCGTCGGTGCGCGCTTTGTGCAAATGCACGCCGAGCGCAACGTCGACGACGGCTCGTATCGCTTGGTCTATACGTTTATCAACGTTCGCGCTGCGCAAGAGCAGATCGCGCGGGACGGAAACTATGCGATTGAGAATCTGGTGGTCGAGGGTATCGACCAGTACCGGGAGATTCCGTCCATCAGCTCGTATTATTCGGCGGTGTTTCCGTTTGAGAACGAGGCGCATGACCTGTTTGGTCTTGCCATCACCGATATGCAGATCGACTTTAAGGGCTTTTTCTACCAGGTTTCGACTGCCGAGCCCATGAGCGTTATCACGCCCGAGGTGAAGGCCGCGCGCGAGAAGGCCATGAAGGTCCGCGCGGCTGCCGAGGCCAAGGCGCGCAAGGCCGCTGCCGAGAAGGCCGGCCATGGGACGACGATACATTTCAATAAGCCCGTTTTCATTCGCTCCTTTGGTTG
>URDI01000060.1:0-10393 GCA_900546475.1 uncultured Collinsella sp. | reverse complement strand
GAGATGCAGAAATATCTTGACGGAAATTATCCAGATAATTCTCAGCCAATGAGTACTGGGCAGCAGCGGGTACGGATGCTGCAGGCGCGGCGGCCTGAGCAGCAGCCACGCTCGCCGGTACCGCTGCGTTGGCAACCATGGCCTCCAGACGTGCCACGCGCTCGGCCAATGCCTCAATCGTTAAATCAGCCTCGGGACGTGCCAGACGCGTGCAGGCAATCTCGAGCACCAGACGCACGTCGCTCGCGCCCCTCATCTCCAGTGCGGCATCGTCGAGCACCGTCAGCACGCGGGCCAGGCGGTCGGCAGGATGCTCGCCAAAGGCAGCGGCCTCGGCAGCAAGCGCCTCGGCCTGCTCGGAGCCGCCCTCAAACAGCTCGGCACGGGCGCCGGCAACGCATGCCACGTACACGTCGCGCACGTGCGCCACCAGGTCGCGCGTCAGCTCCAGCAGATCGTTGCCTTCCTCGACCTGCGCGCGAATAAGCCCATACAGATCGGCGACATCACGATCGGCAATGGCGCGCGCAAACTCGCCCAGAATCTGGTCCGAAACTTCGCCCAAAAGCGAGCGGGCATCGTCCGCATGCACGGTGCCGTTGCCGAAGACGCTCAGCTGTTCCAGCGTGGAGAGCGCGTCGCGCATGCCGCCCTTGGCATGGCGCGCCACGATAGCCAGCGCCTCATCGTCGTAATCGAAGCCCTCCTGCTCGCACACGTAGGACAGGCGATGCTCAATATCCTCGTTGCCGATGCGATGGAAATCGAAACGCTGGCAGCGCGAGAGGATGGTCTCCAGAATCTTTTGCGGGTCGGTAGTGCACAGCACAAAGACCACGTGTGCCGGCGGCTCCTCGAGCGTCTTGAGCAGCGCGTTGAACGCCGCCGTCGTGAGCATGTGGACCTCGTCGATGATATAAATCTTGTACCTGCCACGCACCGGGGCAAAGTTGACGGAGTTGATGATCTCCTCGCGCACGTTGTCCACGCCGGTACGGCTTGCGGCATCGAGCTCGTAGACATCCGGGTGGTTACCCTCGGCAATGAGCTCGCACTCCTCACAGGTGCCGTCGGGCATGCAGCCGCTTGCACCCTCGGCGCGCGCTGCCTCGGCATTGCGGCACAGCAGTGCCTTGGCAAGGATGCGCGCCATGGTGGTCTTGCCCGTGCCGCGCGGTCCGCAGAACAGGTAGGCGTGGGACAGGCGCCCCTCGGTGATGGCGTGCTCGAGCGTCGAGACGATATGCTGCTGGCCCACCACGGAGTCGAAGGTGAGCGGGCGATACTTTCGGTACAACGATTCCATGGGTGCTCCCCCGGGTATACTGAGTCTTGTTGCCGCGACGGCCATGCGGTCGCACGGCATACTGCATTCATAATAACCCGTACGGCGAGCCCGCCGCGATAGGAGTCCAAAGAGCATGGCAGACGCAGAGAGTAACCTCGTTCCCTCCGAAGCAGCCGACCAGATCGAGGTCGCGCTCGAGGAGCAGGCAGCAGCCGATGACGGCATCCTGTACCTCAACGAGTACCAGTACGAAAACGACCTCGTCACCGACTTCGCCCGTCTGGTCGCCTCGCCCAGGCGTCGCGGCTCGCTGTATGTCGCCGCGGCAATTGCCGCGCTGCTGGGCGTTGGCATGCTGGTGGCCGGCGGCAACTGGATCAAGTTTGGCGTCGTCCTGATCGTGTTCGGCGCCTTTTTGGCCTGGTGGAGCAAAAACCTGCACCACACGCTCGCCCGCGACTTTATTGATGCCGTCGAGGCCGACGAGTCCATGGGCGGCCGCTATCGCCGCGTCGCCGCCAACGAAGACGGCCTGATGGTCTGGGGCAAGAGCGGCAAGTCGCAGTTCTTCCCGTTTGAGAAGCTCGACCACGTACTCGACGGCGAGCGCATCTTTGTGGCCATGTTCGCCGACCAGGGCGTGACGATCCCCAAGGACACCTTTGTTCGCGGCGACGCCGAGCAGTTTGGCCCCTTCCTGAAGGCGCGCATCAACAAAAAGCTCCGCATCGAGACCAAGAAGAAGAAAATGAAGGCCGAGAAGGCTGCCGCCGAGGCCAAGCAGGGCGACAAGACCGACAAGCCCCAGGGCGACAAGGGCAAGCAGCGCAAGCAGAAGAAGAGCAAGAAGAGGCGCTAGGTTGGCCGACACCGAAGGTGCCTCGTCCCGCGCCCGATTCCGGGTCGGGGCGCCTGAAATCGGGCGCGCGTACTGCCGATGGACCCGTTTTGCCTAACTCTCGAGCTATTTCACTTCAAACCTTAAGAGCCTTCGCTCCGGCAGATCGGTCATCTTCATCGTGTAAGTCCCGGGAAATGCTTTCTCAAAACGGACGGTTTCGTAATCTTCGAAATAGTCGTTGGTGTTTTGCATCATAAATGGGACGAGCAACTCGTTTTCTGCCCCAACCTCCACGGCAAACGCAGCAGAGCCGCCAAGGACCGGCATGGCTTGCGTTATCAGATCGGTATTGACTACAAAATCATAGTTTGGCGCAGACTCCGGAACCAGATGCCAAACATACGCTTTGATTCCACCGTCGATATTATCCCTATTTCTGACACGCATCTTTACGGCGATAACGCACGTGATGTCGGCATCCTTCAGTCTCGTTTTCGTATCCACGGTGCCATATTTTGAATAATCGTCATGTGCTCGTTTGAGATACTCGCGCGGCGTGAGTAGTTCTGCTCCATCTATGCAAAACGAATACCCATCAGTCACCACATCCTTCGATCCCAGAAACGCTCCATCCATCGAGAGCCATTCGCCCTCCGCGTAATATTTCTCAGGAATGACTGTCCGATTCCTGTTAACGACGCTCACCCTCATGCCCGCAAGGCCGGTAGCAGCACAGCAAAAAAGCGCGAGCGCCGATCTTCTCGTCCACAGGGTCTTCTTCATCGCGCTCACGACCTTTCCCGAACTTCCACAACGGCACCGTCGCGCATGCAGTAAACCCGATCGGCCAGCTCCTCGAGCACCTCTCCGTCATGGCTAGACAGAAGAACCTCGCGACCCGTTGATGCCGCCATCGCCACAACACGCTTGAGCATTTCCACGCCTGCTTCGTCGAGGGCATTCGTTGGTTCATCGAGAACAAGCAACTTCGGCTTTTCCATAATCGCCGCAGCTATCCCCAGACGCTGCTTCATCCCAAGCGAGTATGCTCGGAACTTCTTTTTTTCGTCTGCATCGAGCCCCACGAGCCGCAGGGCGGAGCGAATGTCTTCGTGGGTGGCAACGCCCTTGATTTGAGCTATGAGTTCCAGATTGTCGTAGCCAGACAGATAACCTAAAAAGGAAGGAGCCTCTATCAACATCCCAAGACTCGGCGGAAACGAGATATCCGCCCCAAGTCTTTGACCATCGATAATGATCTCGCCCTCGGTAGGTCTAATCAATCCGCAGACCGCTCGCATAAGCATGGTCTTGCCCGAACCGTTTATCCCCTGAAGCCCGACCACAGTCCCAGGATCAACCTCGATAGACACGTTGCGCACGACATCGTTTTTGCCCATGCGCTTCGATACGTCCCTAACGATCACACTCATATCTTGTCCCTCTTTTCGATAAGGTCGGCCCTTCGAAACCACAGTCCACCCAACGATAGGCATAACGACATAATCACGATTGAAAACAAGCCACTCGAGCCCGTCGCAATTCCTTCTTTGACGATTCCACCCCAGCGCAACAGCATCAAGGCATTTCCCAGCAGCGCCCAATGCCGCGCATATGCCGAACAGATCAGGTAGCTCATTACAACCGCAAATGAAACTGACGGCCCAAGCACAAGCCCAACCGTTGCCTGCACAAACGCAAGCGCCTCAAAAGCAAGAAAGAGACCTGCGAAAAACGGCAGTGCACCTGCTTCGCTCGCCTTGAGAAACCACGGCGCCAAATTAGCCAGCTGAAGCGACTCGCCATGGATGACCGCGCTGAACGAGGCGCTCACCATCAAGCTCCAAATCACAACAGAGCAAACCACTACGAGCAGCGAAAATGCCGTTATCGCCGCCACTGAGATAAAACGCGAGACCCACCAAAGGGTTCTCTCCTGGCATCGGACAAGCGTTTGCAAACCAAACCCGTGCAACGATTCGGCGGGATAATCGAGTGTTGCATAGAGAATAAGCAGAATGAGAAATAGCCATCCTAGCGGAGGCACAAACATGACCCCGGGCCTAGGCTCAAACGGAGCAGATCCGGCAAACACGAGCGCAAGATTGTCCGCAAACCCCAAGGTATCCGTCCTGACCCCATACACAGAAGACAAACCGTAGGCGTACACCAGGTTCGCAACGGTCACTGCCGCAATCGCAATAAAGGTAATGATGTTCTTCTTCAAAACGGTCCTCAGGTCCGCGGTGACCAGCCTAAACAGCATCAGACCACCTCGCGTCTTTTCCACGCCCCAGAAAAAGCCAACGAAGCAAGGGTCAATAATATGATTTCCGCAAAACCGGCTCGAATGTCTGGCCAGTTATTCAGCGATTCCGACCTGATGCTGTTGAGGATATTGCAGTTAAACCCCACACAAGCCATTACGCCGAAGATCCAGCCATTTGCAAAATGCCACGCAACCATTAGCAGATACGGGACAATTATCGCTTTGACTCTGCTACGAAACAAAATTGAGAAGCCAGTTACAGCCATGGATAAAGTCCCGAGCGCGACAGCATCGAACAGCGTGTATGCGAGCACATATGACAAAGGATGCGAATAAAATAGACCGGAGAAGTAGCTATGCAGGTAAAGTCCTACGTAAGTCGACTCATCGACCCGAGGAAGATATGCAGGAAAAAGCATCGAGACGATCAGGAAATTGACGAGCAGAGGAATGGCAGTCACTGTAAACGCGGAGAGGAAAGCAGACAGCATCTTTACGTTCACGTACGCCTTTCTGGAAACGCGCGTGCATATCTGCATGTCATAACCACTCAAACGCTCAAAGAGGCACGACCAAGATCCAGCCAACATTGCAAGCAGGGGCAGTGCATAGAAAAACACCGACGCAGACAGTGGCGCGTTCGCGCTCACAACAATCCAGTTACCAAAGCAACTTTCACGTGTTTGACCGAGATATGTCTGAGACTGCAGACCAATGCCGTAACCAAAAGATAACAGTTGTTTGCGCTCAGTCTCGAGCGTCCACCATGCCTCAATGGCAACCGCCATCGAAATTACAGTCGCCAAAATAAGAGCCAGCGCAAATAAAGGGTTTCCAAATATCTTGGATAACTCGTGTCGTAATAGATTTCCATTCAAGCGACATCACCCTCCTATTGGCCAGGCCGAGCAGCAGCACTCGATCTCGCCCCAATCAAAAGCGGTTAACAATGCGTTGACGCATGGCAACCTTTGCATGAATGGAGAAAGATGTCTGTAAACACTCGCTATTGAGTTGATAATCCAGGCGTTTACACGTTATCCACCTGCGATAACAATGAAATAAGCTCCGCTTTGTTCTTGATCTTCAACTGGCGATAAGATGCTGATCGCAACGCTTGCACCGTAGATGCAGCATAACCTACGTCCTCCGCAATGGTCTTTGTCGTTGCGCCCTCTGCCGTCATCAGCAAAATTTGCGACTGAACATCAGAAAGGGAGCGCGATGTAAGCAAAGCCAGCTGGCGCACGCGAGCCGTTTCGGTGAACCCATTCGCACGGTACTCCAAGACGGCCCTCTCGTTCTCAACCGAGTGGGCGAGCGCGATGTGCGTGACGAACATGGGCACAGACCAGCAGACGACCACCGTTGCCACGACGACATTGACAGCCGAACTATGCCCCAACAGCGACGCAAGGAACAGTGGCTCGAAAACCATCAGATCCTGCGCCATGTTGAGCAAGACGACCCAGACAGGAGCCGTCGCCCCAAAGCAAAGCATCCATACCCCAAGCATTTTGCGCTGCGGACAGCTTCGCAGCACTACATATGTGAGCAGCATCCCCGCCAGCACCACGAACCCATGAATTCGCCCCCTACTGGCCGCATAGATTGAAGCAGCGACACCTATTGACACCAATGGCACGATAGCCCGAGCACGGGCATGCACCTTAAACGGACGCAGCCCAACAGCGAGCGAAGCCGTAGACGCCACGCCGCAAAACAGGACCGGCACAGCCATCAACGGAACGCGTATGCACCTCCATGCCGAGATATAGATAAAAGACCATTCCGCAGCAGACAGTATCGCCCACATGCACGGACCTCCGAGCTCAATCGCCTCACCTGCTCTATCCAGCGCAGCTTCACGATTCGGTTTTCCACCCGCGTAGCGTAGCGACAGAAGCAGTCCGAGACCCAATGCATAGCTTGAGAGAGAAAAGGCGACAGCCCACGAAACACCGGATCCCCAATCGCTATCCGCCATTACCAACGGGCCAGCCGCAAGGAGGATAAAAAATAATGTGAGCAGGTATCGAAACAGCCGGCGCGTTCGAGCTGATGCCAGCATATCGTCAGCATGCCGCTGCGGCAGCTCATGCCCTACAGTATCACCCTCACCCGCAAACAACGCCACGAGCTCGCGTGAGCCCGCAACCGACGCCTTCCCGTATGCTCGGTGAAGCGTTGTTCGCACCGTCGATGGCTTCGTATCCGTCTCCTTGGCAATTTCCGCCGGCGTTTTCCCTTTGAGCAGCAGTCGAACAAACTGCTCTTCTCTAGGCGACAGGGCAGGGGAAAACGCCTCCGCATCGAATGGGTCAGACGCGTGGGCGATATCCGAATTGTTGTCCCGTTTTCTCCTTAGTAACATGCATACGAAGGCAGCGGCGATAGCAGACCCCATCGCAAGCAATGCAATGATCGCGGCATCGCTTGCGAAGTATGCCGCCTCAACAGCCGGAACAAGGCCAATAGGGACTGCCACGAGCACAGAGCGGGCAAACACGTCGCTCTGCCCCCGACCAAAGGCGCGGGAGCAGCGAAACAGCGGGGCCACAGCCAATGCGAGATAGACCAACGGAATTAAAAGCGCAAGGCCAATTGATGCGGCCGAAACAGAGGGTATCCCCCATGGCTCGGGGACAATTCTCCATGAAACTCGACAGCAAAACAGCAGGCAAGACAGGACGGCTATTGTTTCTGTAAAAATCGCGTTCTGCAGGCGACGATTCTCTCTTTCGTCGGTCGGCGTCGCCCCCTGCGTCAAAGGAGAGCCCGCCGTGTCCCAAATAACATATGAGAGGAGCAACGCCCCAGCAAAGCACGAGACGCACGAAACGCCATGCAACAGCCAGATCGGTGCAAACACGAATGGAATAGAATCTCCGCGAGCATAGAAGGCCAAGTCAACCCACTCGGGAACCGTTGCAATAACACCAAGGAAAACACCGATAGCACCGAGATGCCTCGGCCGTCTCATTCCCCCCTTGCATAGCGCAGCACCATGAACAAACGCCGCGAGGCATGCGCCCAGGATAACGAGCCAGGTCATTGCACCTGACGCCAGGCCGATTGAAGATGAAAACCGGTGATAAGGGGTGACCGCCATTACGACAAGCGCAATGGCGCAGGCAGATGTAGCAGAACGGCGGGAAAAAAGCATATGGCCTCCATAGCGTGTCATTATATCGCTCGAGCCGCTCGTTTATCTCTGTTCCCACACCAGCCAGCATCAACGATTCAGGCGAACTCCAATCCGAGCCAGATCACGGTCCAGCTTTTGTCCGCAGTCCCCGCTCCAAAATGGGATGCGGTTTCCTTTTAAGCGCCGGTTCGGAAAGTCCGTCCCGTTCCAGGCCATTATTCTGGGATGCAGCTTCCGCAAGCTGCCCCCTTTGGAAAGCGCATCCCATTATTTGGTTGAAAACCGGTCCCCCACTTTCCGAACGAGCCGAAACGACCCGAACCGATCGGGCCACCTCATCCCCGTTTCCTCGCCATCTGCCCGAGCGTGCTACACTAGCAGCATCTATGCCACCGCGAACGGCTTGGCCCCGCGCCCGCCGCTCGCAAACGAACTTTAAACGCACGAGGGTTGGCCATGCCGCTTTTCTCGCAACATACCGCCCGGTTCTCGCCGGACGTTCCTTTGGAGGGCACCAGCTCTCGCGAGCTGCTCAAGCGGTACCAGCCGCTCGAGACGCTTGCGACCGGCGGTTTTGGCTCCATCGAGATCTGCCGCGACACGCACCTGCGCCGCCGCGTCGCCATTAAGCGCATCCCCCTTATCAACGGTTCCGGCATGCCCGCCAGCGACATCATGGATGTCCTGCGCGAGGCGCACACTGCCGCTATGCTTCAACATCCCAATATCGTGCAGGTTATCGACTTTACGCACGATACAGCCTATGCCTACCTGGTTATGGAGTATGTCGACGGCATGTCGCTGGCCGAGTTTTTGCATCGAGTTGACGGCCATTCGCTCACCTTTGACGAGGCCGCGGCAATTGCCGACGCGCTGGGCCAGGCGCTTACCTTCGCCCATAGCAATGGCGTGCTCCACCTAGACATTAAGCCCGCTAACGTGCTCATCGACCACTCGGGCAATGTAAAGCTCACCGACTTTGGCATGGCGCGGCTGTCGTCCGCCGGTGGCTTTGGCGGCTCGCGCGGCGGCACCATCGGCTACATGCCGCCCGAGCAGCTCGATATCGAGACCGGCACGGTCGACGAACGCGCTGATGTCTTTGCCCTTGCCTGCGTTATCTATGAGGGCTTGTGCGGCAGCGCTCCCTTTATGGCGGCCACGCCCGCCGACTCGCTCGACCGTATCATCGGCGGCGCCACCTATCCCAGCGAGCTGATACCACACTTTCCCCCGGGAGCCGAGAGCGCGCTCATGAGCGCGCTCTCCCCCATGCCGCAGGACCGCCCCAGCAGCATCGAGACATTTTGCGACCAGCTCCTTGCCGGTCTGGGCAGCGTACGCGAGGGCCGTCGCAGCTTGGGGCAAATGGTTGGCGAGCTTTCGGATGACGAGCAGGAGCTCGACGATATCGAGCCGTCGTACTACGAGGACGACGCCATCGAGGTCGACCCCGCACTCGGCTGGGCGGGCACGCGCTGGAGCCATGCGCGCGACTACACCATGCGCGCTATCTCGGCGCTGGCGTGCGGCACCTTTAGCTTTTTGCTGATGCAAACGGCTGGGGTCGCGGCGCTTCCCGGCCTGGTCATTGCGGCTATCGCGATCGGAGCGGCGGCCGGCCTGGCCCCCCAGATTGGCTCGGCCATCTCGGCCGTGGGCTTTTTGGTGCTCATGGCAAACGCCACCATGCAGGCGCAGGGCATCCTGTCGATGTTGCCCGTCGCGGTGATCTTTGCCGCCGCCATGTCCGGTTGGTGGATCGCCTGGGGTCGCACCGAGGCTGCCGCGAGCGCCGCACTCACCTGTGCACTCGTGCTTGGCTGTCTGACCGGCAATACCTTCCTGGCAGCTGGGGTCACCGCCGGCGTCGCGTCATTTTGGCTCGGCCCGGCAAACGCCGCCGCGGCAACGGGCATGGGCGCACTTTTTGCCCGTCTGGCCACGGTCGCGCTTTCAGCCGGAGGCGTGCTGGGGCTCGGTAACGTTGCCGCGGCGCTGGGAGACCCACTCCTTTGGGCTGCCTTTGTGCTGGTAGCGGCAACTGCCGCGGCGTCATCTGCGCTGCTCAATGCCCATGCCAAGCGTGCCGATCAGGGCTCAAACCTTGCCGCAATCGCCGCCATCGCTGTCACCGGCATCGGCTGCGCAGCGGCGTCCTGTCTTGCACACCATATGGAAATTGCCAGCCTTGCAGCCGCGGTCGTCGCCAAGGCGGCGGTTGCGGGAACCCTATCCTCTATAATCGTTGGGATATGCCTATATTTGCTCGGATACCAAAGAACCTATACGGAGAGTGATCTTTCGTGAACTTCCTGAACATCTTCGAGGACCACGTGGCCGGCATCTTCGGTGCCACCCGTGCCCCGTTCTCCTTTAAGAAGCTTGCCAAGCAGGCCGCTCGCGACATGGAGGATCAAACTCTGGTGATCAATGGCGTCAACACGGCGCCGGCACTCTATACCATCCTGATCGCCGCCGACGACGACCCCATGCTCGCCCCGTTCTACCCCGAGCTTTCGCGCGAGGTCCGCGAGTTCGTGAAGGCGCAGGCCGAAAAGCGCCGTTATGTCTTTGTCGGCGAGCCCCTTGTGCGCTTTATGATCGATCCGCAGCTGCGTGCCGGCAAGTTCTCGGTCTTTGCCGAGAACGTCGATGCCCCCACGCTCGGCCGCCTGTACGAAGAAGAGCGCGCCTATCAAAACGGTCTGGGCCAAAACAACTCCGCCGCAAGCCGTGCCGCCAGCGCCCCGCGCGCCGGCCAGCAGCAGTTTGCTGCCCCGCAGCAGCAGCACAATCACAGGAAACAACAATCGTATCTCAATGTATTTCGACACTGAAGAAAGT
>URDI01000059.1:0-11174 GCA_900546475.1 uncultured Collinsella sp. | reverse complement strand
ACCAAAGACGGACGTGGTTTGTCTATGTTCATCTATGACAAAAACGAAGGATCCTGCTGCGCGACGCCATGGTTGGCATCGAGGCCGGCAAGCCTGCGCCCGCCGCTCCGGTGAGCGCGCATGGCGACGGCGTCAAGATCGAGTACGACGACGGTCGCGCCTACCAGCTGCGCACACAGGAACTCGTCGCCGGCCAGGGTATGCATCCTCAGGACCCTGCGGCCACCATCAAGGCGCTCGAGGGATGCGAGTTTGGCTACGTGTATCTGGAGCCGACCGACAAGCTGGGCGCCGATGTTCCCAACCCCAAGAGCCACATCTGCTACGGTTTTGCCACACATGTGGTCATTCTGGATGATGACGGCCGCGTGAGCGAGGTCTATGCCGCACACGATTCCGGCAAGGTGGTCAACCCCATCTCCATCCAGGGTCAGATCGAAGGCGGCGTGCTCATGGGTATGGGCTATGCGCTGACCGAGGACTGGCCGCTCAAGGACTGCGTACCCCAGGCAAGGTACGGCACGCTCGGGCTGTTCCGTGCGCCCGAGATTCCGGATATCCACGCCATCTACGTGGAGAAGGACGAGCTGCTGCCCGTGGCATACGGCGGCAAGGGCATTGGAGAGATCGCAACGATCCCCACGGCGCCCGCCGTGCAGAACGCCTACCGCGCATTCGACGGCAAGCTGCGTCCGGATCTGCCCATGGTGGATACGCCGTACAGCCGCGCTCGTCACCGCGGGTAGAGTAGAGCGCGGACGGCCATTACTGACGGGCTGTCCATGCTCAGCATCAACTGCATACGCTGCGCCTTTGGCCCCGGCTCCATCGCGAGCCGGGGCCTTTTGTTTGGAGCGGAAACTGCGTCCCGGAATTGGCGCTCAGAATGGGATGCGCTGCAGAGCCTCAAATGGAACATGCGTTCCAGGACCCGCAACGGCGCCGCCGCGCAATTTTGTGTCCGCACGGGCAGCTACACTTGCTGTGATATGACCGTTCGAGAAACGAGCGGCAAGCAACGGAGAGAGGCCCTAACCGTGTCAGCTGAAAAGATGCCGGGTGTCTCGGCTATCGATACGACGAACTTTGCGCGCCAGATCGTGCTGGACTTTGAGTTTGCGCCGGTGCCAAAGCAGCGTCAGCGCCGTGGACTGTGCAATGAGATTATCGAGGCCGGCGCCGTCAAGCTCGATTACCACGGCAACGTTATGGGCGAGTTCTCGCAGTTTGTACAGACGGAATTTACCGAAGGCGTTGCGTTCCCCGTTCGCGAGCTCACAGGGATATCGGCCGTGGGCACCGCGATGGCCGATCCGCTCTACATGGTGATCAAAAGGCTCAGCGATTGGATCGGGCGCTACTCCGCCCAGGTGGTCTGTTGGAGCGGGGCGGATCGTCGACAGCTTTTGATCGAGTGCCAAGCAAAGCACATCGATCTTTCCGCATTTCCTACGGACTGGGCCGACCTGCAGGCGTTTTACACCTCGATCATGGACATGAGCAGCCACGGGTGCGTCTCTTTGAGTGACGCAGCGACGTGGTTTGGCATCGAGTTCGACGAGTCGACGGGTCACGCCCACAGCGCCCTAGCCGATGCGCGCGTGACCGCCAAGCTGCTCAAGCAGATGATGGACGGGGACTACCGCGTGAGCCCGCGCGCCCAGGAGGTCCGTCAACGGTGGGGGATGGGCGAGCGAGCTCAGACGCGCCTTTCCAGCAAGTGCTCCGAGCTGGGCGACCTGCTGCTAAAGCTGAAGGCGGAGGGGGTAGGCCTTTTGAGAACGCCATTCGGTTTGGCATGGCGGGGCTGTAAGCGCGAGCCCGCCCTGCTGTTTGAATCGAAGCGTCAACCAGTATGACGAGCTGTCTGGCCTGTCTGCCTACGCCCCCGCAATCCCGCGGGCCGCACTCAACAGCTCATACTCCCTCTGGCTCCACTAGTACAGCTCGGCCGTGCGTACGGCGTCGCGGCACAGGTCCAGGAATGCCTCGGCTCCCTCGCAGAAGCACTCTCGGGCAAAGGCGCCGGATCCGTCCGCAACGCATATGCCGTCAGCAAAGAGCTTCCAGCTAGACGGCTCGCGAGAGTCGTCTCCAAGCAGCTTGATCTGCAGCACGTGCGGGCTGCCGGCGGCGCAGAGTTCTTCCTAGAGCACCTGCACCGTAAAGCGCATCTGGTGGGAGAGGCTGCTCTTGATCATGGCCGAGGCGTAGCCATTTGGCTTATCCAGAAGATGCATGTGATTCGGTTTGACGATCAGGTTGTGGAAGTTACGCTCGCTGCGCACGGAGAAATTGTCCATACGGACTCCTTTCATCGATGTTGGCAGGGCCACCGTGCCTCTTGGCCGGTTGGCGTCGGGATCGTGGAGCCAACTCTCTACCCCGACTCTGGATAAAATGCGCCCGCTCCTTGCGGGCAAGAGGAAGTCTATCAACGTGTACGGACAGAAATCAAGCGCCGCCTGCGAAATGACGCGTGAACGGCGTTGGTTTCCCAAGTGATTATTCGGCTTTCATCCGGAAAAGTGTCGAAATCAGCCGTGTAAAAGTACGGAAAAGTGTCGAAATAGGCACCTTAAAACTTCGGAAAAGTGTAGCTGGATGACAAAACAGCACTTAGAAGCCGGTGCTGGATGCGGGATCCTGCGGCCGCCTTCAGCTCTCGCTACTCATCGTCTCCGTCGTTGGGGTCGCCCTTGAGGGTGTTGATGTCCAGATACTCGTTATCGTCCTCTTTTTGCTGGGTCTCCGACTCCGCTTGGGTGGGGCCGGAGAACAGCCGGAATCCCTCAAACGCAATGACGCCGAGCAGGGCAATGACAATGGCGATAAAGGCAACCTTGACTGCCTGCGGAAATTCCGAGAAACGCAGCGCCTTTTCCTCGGCGTAATAATCGGCGAAGCGCTCTTCGCCCGTGCTTTTGGTATACGCCGGCGCGGACGCGGCCTCCGGGTCATATTCCGGTGCAGGCGTGGCAGCGTACGGGTCGTTGAGATAATCGCTCGATGCGTTGCCATAATCCTCGGTCTCGATGCGATCGGTGCCAGCATAGCCATCGGAATAATCGGAATATGCCGCACCGCCCTCATAGTCCGCGGCGTTCGTGTTGGCGGCAAAAAGCGGGTTAACTGGAACGTCGAGCGCCGGCATGCCGGTAGAGGTCTCATCCAGATCGGCTGCAGCCCAGGAATCGTAGGCAACCTGATGGGCAACGGGCTCATCGAGCCTTGTGACCGGAGGCTTGCGTGCCGCAGGAACAGGCAACTGCTGGGCGCTGTACATAACGGTGCTGTCGGCCGATTTGCCCTGCGTCGCTGCAGCGAGAAATGCCGCCGTCTCGGATGGGTCGCTTGCGGGGCGGGGAGTGGGCGTGGGCGCCGAAATGGGTGCGGGCGTAGACGCGGGCGTCGAAACAGGCGGCTGCGCAGGAGTTGGCGCAGATGCGGGCTTAGGCGCAAGTGCGGGATTGGGGCTTGACGGGCGAGCCCCACCGCCCATGAGTTCGTCGGCGGTCCACGGGCGATCATCCATCACGTCGTCAAGGCTCAGCGAAAACAGGTCGTCTTCACCCTCATCGAACATGCGGTGCACATGTCCACCAATTGCCGGAATCAATCCGCGACCGGTGCATGATGCCTTGCTCAACGCCATTCTGTTCCACCCTTTCGAAATACTAATGACATCGATTATATGGAACTTCCCAAGCGGCTCGGTCTTGGATTCGAGCTTTCCAGAACTCGCGCCCAAAAGGGGAGGGACAATCTAGGCGAGTGCCTACTTGTCGTCGGCCGCCGCCTTGGCCTCATTGAGGTAGCTATAGAAGCTGTACTTGGAGATGCCAAAGAACTCGCAGGCGCGTTCGCTCGACTTGGAAATGAGGAAGGCGCCGCGACGGTCGAGGTAGCCAATGGCACGAATGCGCTCGTCTTTGGTCATGAGTGCCGCGGGCTTGCCCACAAACTGCTCGCACTCGTGCAGCAGGTCTTCGAGCAGGTCGCCGATGTTCTTGGTAATGGGCTCGGGTTCGGTATAGCCCGTGCCGCCGGTGCCGGTAAAGGCGTCGAGCGAACGCTCAAAAGCCTTCATAAGCGTAATGTCAAAGTTGATGCCCAAAATGCCGACAGGCTTGCCCTCATCGTTGCGGATAAAGATCGTCGAGGACTTGAGCAGCTTGCCATCGGCGGTTTTGGTGAGGTACGGCTTGCGGTCGTGCACGTCGGCGGTGCCCTCGTGCATGGACTCAAACACGATATGGCTGGGGCCGTCACCCAGTTTGCGCCCGCTGACGTGGCCGTTTTCGATCACTACGATGGAGCGGTCCACGTCCTCGGTCTCCAGGTCGTGGACGACGACTTCGCAGTTGGGGCCAAATTGGAGCGCCAGGCCGTGTGCAAGGCGCTTGTAGAACTCAATCTGTGCGGGGGTCATGGGTGCCTTCCTAAAAATTAGTTTGGGCTCACTGTGCCATAAACCCCACTTGTTCGCAAATAACGAAAGCGTCGCTGTGTTATGTGACCGTTCGGCGGCGAAAAGGTACCGATTACGGCAACAAACAATTTGTTAGGTTTTCCAATCAAAAAGTGTGATAGAACAGTGCTAACAAACTTTTTGTTTGGCATCCACATAAAAGTTCAGCCGTGTGAATGGGATCGGGCTGAAACGCGTATGCGGGGGCCGGCAAGAGAGAACTTAAGGAGTTCACCGTATGGCCGATAAGATCCAGTGGGCGGGCAACACGATGCCCAAGAGCGATGATAAGCACTTGGGAATCATGAGCCTCGACCACGTGAAGAAGGCCCGCGCCTTCCACCAGTCGTTCCCCCAGTACACCGTCACTCCGCTTGCCCGCCTGGATGGCCAGGCCGCGCGCCTGGGCCTGTCCAACCTGTGCGTTAAGGACGAGAGCTACCGCTTTGGCCTCAACGCCTTTAAGGTCCTGGGCGGATCGTTTGCCATGGCCAACTACATTGCCGACGAGACCGGCAAGGACGTTGCCGACTGCACCTTCGATTACCTGACCTCCGATCAGCTGGCCGAGGACTTTGGCCAGGCTACCTTCTTTACCGCCACCGACGGCAACCATGGCCGCGGCGTGGCATGGGCTGCCAACAAGCTGGGCCAGAAGGCCGTCGTGCACATGCCCAAGGGTTCCACCAAGCCCCGCTTCGATAACATTGCCGCCGAGGGCGCCACGGTGACCATCGAAGAGGTCAACTACGACGAGTGCGTGCGCATGGCCGCCGCCGAGGCCGACGCCTGCGAGCGCGGCGTCATCGTTCAGGACACCGCCTGGGAGGGCTACGAGAAGATCCCGTCCTGGATCATGGAGGGCTACGGCACCATGGCTTCCGAGGCTGCCGAGCAGCTGCGCGAGATGGCCATCAACCGCCCGACGCACGTCTTTGTCCAGGCTGGCGTAGGCTCGCTCGCCGGCGCCGTGGTGGGCTACTTCACCAACCTGTATCCCGATAACCCGCCCACCTTCGTCGTGGTCGAGTGCGCACCGGCCGCCTGCCTGTACAAGGGCGCTGCCGCCGGCGACGGCGACCCGCGCATCGTGGACGGCGACATGCCCTCCATCATGGCCGGTCTGTGCTGCGGCGAGCCCAACATTCTGGGTTGGGATATCCTGCGCAACCACACCACCGCCTTCGTGTCCTGCCCCGACTGGGTCACCGCTCGCGGCATGCGCACCCTGGGCGCTCCCGAGAAGGGCGACCCGCGCGTTATCTCCGGCGAGTCCGGCGCCGTGACCACCGGTCTGGTCGAGACCCTTATGCTCGATCCCGAGTACGCCGAGCTCAAGGAGCTCATCGGCCTGGACAAGACGAGCTCCGTGCTCTGCTTCTCCACCGAGGGCGACACCGATCCGGATCAGTACCGTCGCATCGTCTGGGAGGGCGAGTATCCGACCTGCTAGCAGACTGACCTGTCCGGAGGCAGCCGGAGGACTTTACTCCCTGCTCGGACAGTCCTGCTCGCACGGAGAGCACATTAAGTGCTCTCCGGCTCGTGCGGAACTCGCGACGGAGCAAAGTCCTCCGTCCGCCTCCTATGGTTACTTGCTTGTGGGGTGCTCAACCTCACGCCGCTTGGCACAAGTGATCTATCTGAAATATCTACCTGTAGGTAAACCCTTGTAGAAAGGTTGACTGTTATGACTAAAGAACTCGATTTTGATGCCATTAAGGCTGCGGCTGAGTCTCATCGTGCTGATATGACTCGCTTCCTGCGCGCTATGATCTCCCATCCCTCTGAGTCCTGCGAGGAGGGTGAGGTTGTCGCTTGCATCAAGGCCGAGATGGAGAGCCTTGGCTATGACGAGGTCAAGGTCGACGGCCTGGGCAACGTTATGGGCTTTATGGGCGAGGGCGACAAGATCATCGCCATCGACTCCCACATCGACACCGTCGGCATCGGCAACATCGAGAACTGGGATGCCGATCCCTATGAGGGCTACGAGACCGACGAGATCATCTACGGCCGCGGCGGCTCCGACCAGGAGGGTGGCATGGCTTCTGCTACCTACGCTGCCAAGATGATGAAGGACATGGGCCTCATCCCCGAGGGCTACAAGATCATGGTCGTCGGCACCGTCCAGGAAGAGGACTGCGACGGCATGTGCTGGCAGTACATCTACAACAAGGACGGCATTAAGCCCGAGTTCGTCATTTCCACCGAGCCCACCGACGGCGGCATCTATCGCGGTCACCGCGGCCGCATGGAGATCCGCGTCGACGTTCACGGCACCTCCTGCCACGGCTCCGCTCCCGACCGCGGCGACAACGCCATCTACAAGATGGCCGACATCATCGCCGACGTCCGCGCCCTCAACAACAACGGCTGTGACGAGTCGACCGACATCAAGGGCCTCGTCAAGATGCTCGACCCCAAGTACAACCCCGAGCACTTCGAGGACGCCCGCTTCCTGGGCCGCGGCACCTGCACCGTCAGCCAGATCTTCTACACCAGCCCCAGCCGTTGCGCCGTGGCCGACTCCTGTGCCATCTCCATCGACCGTCGCATGACCGCCGGTGAGACCTGGGAGTCCTGCCTGGACGAGATTCGCAACCTGCCGGCCGCCAAGAAGTACGGCGACGACGTGAAGGTCTCCATGTACATGTACGACCGTCCGTCCTGGACCGGCGAGGTTTACGAGACCGAGGCTTACTTCCCCACGTGGATCAACAAGGAGACCGCTCCGCACGTCAAGGCCCTCGTCGACGCCCACAAGGCCATGTTCGGTGACGAGCGCATCGGCTGCGAGCCCAGCATGGACAAGCGCACCGGTCGTCCGCTGTGCGACAAGTGGACCTTCTCCACGAACTGCGTTTCCATCCAGGGCCGCTATGGCATCCCCTGCGTCGGCTTCGGCCCGGGTGCCGAGTCTCAGGCTCACGCTCCCAACGAGGTCACCTACAAGGACGACCTGGTCACCGCTGCCGCCATGTATGTGGCTGCCCTGAACCTCTACGATCCGAGCCAGGCCGATGGCGACGCCACCGTGTTCCGCGCCGGTCTGACCAACAACAAGATCGATTAGTCCCATTCCTCGATCTTGTTGAGCCGGGGACAGCTCGTGTCCCCGGCACCCCCTGTTGACTTGGGGCCCGCGGTCGTTATCTCCCATGCTTCCTCAACGGTAGCGGGTCCTCGTCATAGTGCTCTGCATGTTCTAGCCACACGCGCATGCCGGAGCACATCTACTCATTGCAATCGTTTCATCTTTGGAAAGGATATTTACATGGACGCCAAGTTTACCGAGCTCGTCGAGCAGCTGAACGGCCTCGATTTTAAGGGCATGTACGGCAGCGACTTCCTGCACACCTGGGATAAGACCACCGATGAGCTCAAGGCGCTCTACATCGTCGCCGACGCCCTGCGCGAGCTGCGCGAGAACAACGTTTCGTCCAAGATCTTCGATTCGGGTCTGGCCGTCTCCCTGTTCCGTGACAACTCCACCCGTACGCGCTTCTCCTTCTCTAAGGCAGCCAACCTGCTCGGTCTTGAGCTGCAGGACCTGGACGAGAAGAAGTCCCAGATCGCTCACGGCGAGACCGTCCGCGAGACCGCTACCATGATCTCCTTCATGGCCGACGTCATCGGCATCCGCGACGACATGTACATCGGCAAGGGCGACGCCTACATGGCCGAGGTCTCCGAGTCTGTCCAGCAGGCCTACGAGGACGGCGTTCTGGATCACCGTCCCACGCTCATCTCCCTGCAGTCCGACTCCGATCACCCCACGCAGTCCTCTGCCGACATGCTCTACCTCATCAACGAGTTTGGCGGTCTTGAGAACCTCAAGGGCAAAAAGGTTGCCGTCACCTGGGCCTACTCGCCCTCTTACGGCAAGCCGCTGTCCTGCCCGCAGTCGCTGATCAGCCTGCTGCCCCGTTTTGGCATGGACGTCACCTTGGCCCACCCCGAGGGCTACGACCTCATGCCCGAGGTCGTCGAGCGCGCCAAGGGTTATGCCGCCGAGTCCGGCACCACCTTTAAGCAGGTCAACACCATGGCCGAGGCCTTCGAGGGCGCCGACATCGTGATCCCGAAGAGCTGGGCTCCGTTTGCCGCCATGGAGAAGCGCACCAACCTGTACGCCGAGGGCGACGACGCCGGCATCGCTGCACTCGAGAAGGAGCTGCTCGCCCAGAACGCCACCCATCAGGACTGGTGCTCCACGACCGAGCTCATGGAGAAGACTGCCAACGGTCAGGACACCATCTTTATGCACCCGCTGCCCGCCGACATCTCCGGTGTCTCCTGCGAGCACGGCGAGGTTAACGCCGACGTCTTCGACATGCACCGCGTGGGCATGTACAAGGAGGCCAGCTACAAGCCGTACGCCATCGCAGCCATGATGTTCCTGCAGAAGGTTGCCGATCCCGCCGCTACCCTCAAGGCCCTCGACGAGCGCAGCACCGCCCGTTGGTTCCAGGCCTAAAGCTGGGTTGAGGTAAGCCATGTAAAGGGGGCGCTCTGCCAACCGGCGGGGTGCCCCTTTTTGCATCGTGGGCGTGCGGGATAAGCGCTTTCGATGTAGATGCCCCGCGACGCGAGTTATGGGTACGATGGTTTCAGGGGAGGTATCGCCATGAAACTTGGTTGCGTCATTATGGCTTCGGGCGAGGGCAAGCGATTTGGCTCTAACAAGATGCTCGCCGATATCTATGGCGAGCCGCTGATTGCCCGGACCATTGATTCGGTTCCCCGGGGCTTTGACGTTGTGGTTTCGACGCGTTGGCCCGAGGTCGCTCAGATTTGCGAGGACAAGCATTGCCCGTGCGTGCTGCACGATGGCGAGCTGCGCAGCGAAAGCGTCCGTGCGGGCCTTTCGTGGGGAGTCGAACGCAACTGGAAAGGTTGCCTCTTTTTGCCGGGCGACCAGCCGCTCGTGAGTTCAGATTCTTTTGAGGCTATGGTTCGTGCATTTGACGAGCGTGGCCGCAAGCATCCGGTGCGTCTTGCGTGCAACGGTGAGCCTTCGAGCCCGGTGCTCTTTCCGGCGGAACTGTTCGATGCACTTATGTGTCTTGGGGGTAAGGACGGCGGCGGTTCGATCCTCAAGGACCGTACCGACGTGGTGCTGGTCGAGGCGCGTGCCTACGAGCTGTGGGACGTCGATACCGTCAAGGGACAGCGACGCATAACGGAGCATATCGCCGCCTGCTCGTATTTTGATCGCGTGGCCAACTGCATCAATCAATAAGGAGCAATTATGATCATCATCAAAAACGGCGCACTCGTGACGCCCCAGGGGCTTCGCCGCGCCGATCTTGCCATGGAGGGCGACAAGATTGTGCGGATTGCCGCGGCAATCGAGCCGGGCGAGGGCGATACCGTCGAGGACGCCACCGACTGTTGGGTGTTTCCCGGCTTTATCGACGGCCACACGCACATGCAGTGCTGGACTGGCATGGATTGGACGGCCGATAGCTTTGAGACCGGCACGCGCGCGGCTGCCTGCGGCGGCACGACGACCATTGTGGACTACGCGACGGCCGATCGCGGCGTGACCATGCCCGATGCCTTGGTCGAGTGGCATCATCGCGCCGACGGCACCTGCACCGCCAACTATGCCTTCCATATGGCGCTTGCCGAGTGGAATGAGCGCAACCGCGCCGATCTTTCGGCCATGCGCGAGGCGGGCGTGTCGTCGTTTAAGACCTACTTTGCCTACGACCATCTGCGCCTGGACGATGCCGAGACGCTCGAGGTGCTGGAGGAGCTCAAGCGCGTGGGCGGTATCCTGTGCGTGCATTGCGAGAACGGCACGTTGGTCAACGCGCTGCAGAAGCGCGTGTTTGAGCAGGGTATCCACGGGCCCGAGGGCCATGCGCTCAGCCGTCCGGACGTGTGTGAGGCCGAGGCCGTGAGCCGCCTGCTGTATCTGGCGCACTTGGCCGGGGACGCTCCGGTCAACGTGGTGCACCTTTCGACCAAGCTGGGGCTCGAGGCCATTCGCGCTGCCAAAGCGCGCGGGCAGAAGAACATCTATGTCGAGACATGCCCTCAGTATCTGATGCTCGACGACACCTGCTATCTGGAGCAGGGCGAGGACGGCTTTGCGGGCGCCAAGTACGTGATGAGCCCGCCGCTGCGCCATGCCGGTGACCGTGCCGCGCTGCGCGAGGCGCTTGTGGCTGGCGAGATCGATACTATTGCGACCGATCATTGCAGCTTTAACCTGCACGGGCAAAAGGACCGAGGACGCGATGATTTCCGCGCGATTCCCAACGGCGGGCCCGGCGTGGAGCATCGTCCCGTTGCGATTGCCACGAGCTTTGAGGGACAGCTGGGTCCCGAGGATCTGTGCCGCTTGATGAGCGAGAATCCGGCGCGCGTTTTTGGCATGTATCCGCGCAAGGGCTGTCTTGCCGAGGGCGCCGATGCCGACGTGTGCGTGTGGGATCCCAAGGCGCGCTGGACCATTCGCGCGGCGACGCAGCATCAGGCCGTGGACTATACGCCGCTCGAGGGCTTTGAGGCACACGGCCGCGCCAAGGCCGTGTTTGTGAACGGCGTGCTGGCTGCGCGCGACGGCGAGCCCACCGGAGCCCAACCCGGCCGCTACGTGCCCCGCTAACGGGAAGACCGCCGGGGTAGCTAATTTGAACTGCCTCCCATTTCTTGGACACAAGAAATGGGAGGCTTTTTTATGGCTGGA
>URDI01000058.1:0-11217 GCA_900546475.1 uncultured Collinsella sp. | reverse complement strand
GCTCCTCCGGTAGGATACTGAAAAGAGGCTTCCAATTTCTCGTCGGCTACAGCCTTGATTATATTATGTCTGAAGAGAAGATTTCTCAGTACTTTGAGGATGTAACTCCAGCATATCCATCCAGACAGTCTATGGAAGATCTGGCAGTTGTAAAAGATTCTGCAATCCTTGCTGGTGCAGCAGGTTCTGTAAGCAATGTAAAACCAGTTACTTTTATTCCTACATTATCTGATCTGAACCTGGAGCTGTGTACCTTAGCACAGGCAGTAACTGTCAGCGGAACTGATGTAGATACGGCCGCCGCGAAGCCCGCGCCCACCGCACCTAAACCTCAGCCTAAAAAGGTCGCTCGTTCCAAGTCCGTTGAGCCCAAGCCGAGCCGTGACGAGATGACCTTTGCCCAGCGCATGGTTACCTCCAAGGAGCCTACGGGCGAGAACGAGATCCCTGGCATGGCGCCGGCTCAAAAAATCATCATTGTCCTTGCCCTCATCGCGTTTGTCATCTTTATGGGCTACACGATCCTGACCAGCATGGGCCTGCTCTAGCCCATTCGCGTTGGGTGCCATGCCCGAACACTCTGCCCTTTTCCAACCCTCAACCTCTGCACAACGCATCCGAAAGGTCGCCCCATGGCTTTGACCGACATCTCGCATCCCACCGACATTGCAATGCTCACCGATCTGTACGAGCTCACTATGGCCCAGGGCCTGTGGGAGAGCGGCAAGGCCAATGAGCAGGGTTGTTTTACCGCGTTTTACCGCGACCATCCTTTTGGCAGCGCCTATGCCGTCATGTGCGGCACCGCCGAACTGCCCGAGCTGGTCGAGAATCTGCGCTTTACGCCCGAGGACATCGACTACCTCGCCTCGCTCCAGGCCCCGGCCGGCGGCGCGATGTTCAAGCCTGGATTCCTCGACTACCTGCGCGATTTTCGTGCGCATGTAAACATCGACGCCGTGCCCGAGGGCGAGCTCGTCTTTCCGCGCGAGCCCATGGTTCGCGTCACCGGCCCCGCGCTGGAGTGCCAGCTGCTTGAGACGGCGCTGCTCAACATCGTTGGGTTCCAGACGCTTGTCGCCACCAAGACGGCGCGCGTGGTGCTGGCGGCGGACGGCCGTCCCGTTGCCGAGTTTGGCCTACGCCGCGCTCAGGGTCCCGATGGCGGCTTGGCCGTCGCGCGCGCGAGCTACGTTGCCGGCTGCTCCTCTACGTCCAATGTGCTCGCCGGCCGCCGCTACGGTATTCCCGTCTTTGGCACGCATGCGCACAGCTGGGTGATGAGCTTCGATTCCGAGCTCGAGGCCTTCCGCGCCTTTGCCAAGTCGAGCCCCAAGAACTGTACGCTGCTCATCGACACCTATGACGTGCGCGAGGGCTGTGAACATGCCATTACGGTTGCCAAGGAGATGGAAGCGGTGGGCGAGCGCCTGTCGGCCATTCGCATCGACTCCGGCGACCTCGCCAAGCTCTCCAAGTATGTGCGCGGCCGTTTTGATGCCGAGGGCCTGCCCTATGTGGGGATCTCGGTTTCTAACGATTTGGATGAGTACACGATTCAGTCGCTGCTCGACCAGGGCGCGCCCATCGACAGCTTTGGCGTGGGTACCAAGCTTGCGACCTGCTATGACCAGCCGGCGCTGGGCGGCGTGTACAAGCTTTCCGCCCGCCGTGCGAGCGAGGCAGATCCATGGACGCCGGTGGTCAAGCTCTCTGAGCAGCCATACAAGCGCACGATCCCGGGTGTGCAACGCGTGCGCCGTTATTACGACGGCTTTGGCGGCCCGGTCTGCGACATGATCTACGACGAGGACCATCTGGCGGGGGAGGGCGCCACGCGCGGCAATACCCTTGTGGCCGTGAACGATGCCGCCCTGGTGACCGACGTGTCCGAACTTGAGTATCGCGAGCTGCTGGTGCCGATCGTGCGCGATGGCAGTGCGGTGGCTCCACGTGAGAGCATCCAGGACGCGCGCGAGCGCCGTGCTTGGGCGCTCGACCATCTGGACGCAGCTTTCAAGCGCTTCCTTTACCCGCAGACCTATGTGGTGGGTATGGAGCAGGGCCTGGCTCAGGTGCGCGACGAGCTCGTGCGTAAGAACATGGCCGCGGCCTCTGCCTTTCCCTGGGCTCACTAATTCCTTGGGCGGTAGGGGCGAGTCACGCTTCCCTTGCCGCCGGCTCGGCCGTTCGCTGAACAGTTGATTGGTTTGACGTATGACGACTTCTTATAAAACGATGGTGGTAAAGATCGGTTCGTCCACGGTGGTGGGCGCCGACGGCAAGGTCAACCGCGCCTTTATCGGCGGGCTTGCCGATCAGGCCGCAGCGCTGCGCGAGCTTGGCTGGCGCCTGGTCGTGGTGAGCTCGGGCGCCATTGCCTGCGGCTATCCCGTGCTGGGCTTCGACCGTAAGCCGGTCGGTGACCTGCCGAGCCTGCAGGCCTGCGCCTCGGCCGGTCAGTGCATCATCTCGTCGGCCTACGACGAGGAGTTCCATGCGCGCGACCTGCTCACCTCGCTCGTGCTGCTCACGCGTCACGACACGGCGCGCCGCACGTCCTACCTGCACGCGCGCGACGCCCTGCTGCGCCTTGTGGAGCTGGGTGTGGTGCCGGTCGTCAACGAGAACGATACCGTCACCGTCGATGAGATCAAGTTTGGCGACAACGACACGCTGGCGGCGCTTGTGAGCTGCCTGGTTTCTGCCGATCTGTGCGTGACGCTCTCGGACATCGATGGCCTCTACACCGCCAATCCGCACGAGGATCCCACGGCCGAGTTCGTCCCGGTCGTGCATAAGATCGACGCCAAGATCATCGCCTCGGCGGGCGATTCTTCCACATCGGTGGGCACGGGCGGCATGATTACCAAGATTCGCGCGAGCCGCATTCTCATGACGGCGGGCATTCAGAGCGTGATTTGCTCGGGCGAGGAGCCCGATGCGCTCGTGCGTCTGGCCCGCTGCGAGAGCGTGGGTACGCTGTTCGATCCGCCGGCGGAGCGCCTGGACATTGCACCCCGCAAGCTGTGGATTGCACTGGGCGACAAGGCGCACGGCTCGGTGACGGTTGATGACGGCGCCGCGAAGGCGCTGGTCAGCCGCGGATCGTCGCTGCTCGCGGTGGGTATTCGCGAGGTCGATGGCCAGTTTGCCGAGGGCGATGTGCTCGACGTGTGCGACCCGAGCGGCATGGTTGTCGCCCGCGGTATCGCCGAGGCCGATTCGGACGTGCTGGAGCTTGCCGCCGGCCGCCGCCAGGACCAGATTGCCAGCAACCGCCTGCTCGCAGACCTGGCCGAGAAGCCCGCAATCCATAGGGACAACTTGATTGTATTTGCTTAGGCCTCGACGCCGGGCGCCTTCGATCTGCAATGCACGTGGGGCGAAATTACCAGGGTAACTTTGCCCCGCCGCGCTTATGTCCGAGCTGGTCGCCACGAAAACGGCCCATCTACTACGTTTAATAGGCTATCGGTGACCATGCCAAGAATTGCAAAAAGAAAACCGCAGGTAGAACGCCTGCGGTTTTCTTTTTTTATGGCATCTGGTTGGGCCATGCGGGTGAAACGTAGTAGATGGGCCGCTTTCGTGGCGAAGGACATCATCCGGCACTTGGGGACGTTTCTATTGTGCCGGCAGGTGGGGACACTCCTTTGCTAGAAGATTCGGCGCAGGTCTCCGCGGTTGAGGGACTCGTCGAAGAGGTGCTTGAATACCACACTGCCGTGCAGGCCGTCGTGCTCGAACTCGTTGGTTACCCAGGCGTGCGAGTTGCCCACGCGGCTGAGCGTATCGAGCTGCAGGCCCGAGTCCACGTACATGTCATCGAAGTACACCGCGGCCTGGAGCGGCACCTCGTTGCAGGCCAGGCGCTGCGGGTCGTAGATCTTGTCCCAGCTGGTGTCCTCCATCAGCAGATCCATCGCGGGCTTGAAGGGCTTAAGTTCGGGCATCTGCTCAAACATCCACGGGAACATGGCCTCGCCGGTAAACATGAGCGGGCGCGCGAGTGTGTCGAACTCGGTACGATGGGCTTTCTCTTCTGCCGCGGCCCAGCGAATGGGCATGGTGTCGCCGTCGGCGTAGATGAACTCCTGAAGCGTCCAGTACAGCGGATTCGCGCGCGTGTTGGTGCGCTCGAAGGCGCACATCAAAAAGCTATCGGATACTGAGGCACCGCAGCTCAGCGTGCCGTCGCCGTCAACAAAAGCGTGGTCGATAATCCAATGCATGCGCTCAAAGCTCGGCTTCATGCCAAAGTCGCTGCCCATAAGCTGCAGGCGCTCCACCGTCATCGGCGAGCCGTCGGGTAGCACAGGCTTCTGCTCCTCAAGCGCATCGGCCAGCGCCGCCACGCGCTCGACGTCGGCGGGGTAGCGGTCGTAATACTGCCGCGTCTTGGCGGCCATGCGCGGGAAGGTGTGCGCGTAGACCTCGCTGGCGCTCGCCGGGACGTGGGGGATGCCACCGCAGGTAAAGCTCGCCGCCACGCCCTCGGGGAAGAGCGACAGGTAGCTCAGCGTCAAAAAGCCGCCGTAGCTCTGCCCCAGTGTGACCCAGGGCTTGCCGCCAAAGCCCACCAGGCGCAGGTACTCAAAATCGCGCACGATGGAGCTGGCAAGATGGCGCTTGAGGAAATCCGCCTGCGAGCGTGCTGTATCGGCGCCGGCGGCCGTTGCGCGATCACCCAGTGCCTTGATCGTGCGTCCGTCCACGCAGCTACTGCGTCCGGTGCCGCGCTGGTCGGGAAGGACCACGCGGAAGTGCTTGACGGCCTCCTCGATCCAGCCGTCGCTTGTGGGAGACAGCGGACGCGGGCTCTCGCCGCCGGGGCCGCCCTGCAAAAACAGGAGCAGTGGCAGATCGTCGTTGATGCGGTCGGGCGCGCAAACCACACGGTAGAAGAGCTTGATGCTCTCGGGCGCGCCGGCGATGGGTGTCGGTATAGCGCCGCGGCGCATGGTGCTGCCGACGGCCAGGAGCATCGGCTCCAGGCCGCGCCAGTCGAGGGGGACGTCGATGCTGTGGTCCTCGACATACAGGCCGGGGACGTGGTACGAAGTGATGAGGGCCATGTGAGTCTTCCGTTCGTTGCGGTGTTTCGGGTTGACCAATTCTACCGCCGCGGGCGAGGCCATGCGCAAATCGGCTACCATGGTTGCAAACTTCTAGGAGAAAGGGCCGCCCATGTCGGTCGATATAGCCACGTATGTCCACGATCTTGCCGTTGCCGCTAAGGCAGCGTCGGCCTCGCTTGCCACGGCGAGCGACGAGCAGCGCCAGGAGGCCGTGCGCGCCATGGCCGCAGCGCTGCGCAACGGTATCGACTCCATCGTCGCCGCCAACGAGCTCGATATGTCCGCCGCGCGCGATGCGGGGACCTCGGCGGGGCTCCTCGACCGTCTGCTGCTGACGCCCGAGCGCGTTGAGGGTATGGTCGCCGGCCTGGAGAAGCTCGCCGAGCTGCCCGATTCTGTCGGCCGCGTGCTCGACCACCGCGTGCTCGCAAGCGGCGTGGACCTCACCCGCGTGAGCGTGCCGTTGGGCCTGGTCGCCATGGTGTACGAGGCGCGCCCCAACGTGACGGCCGACGCCGCGGGCATCTGCATCCGCACCGGCAACGCCTGCATTCTGCGCGGCGGCTCGCTGGCCTATCACTCGTGTGCCATGATTGCCGAACTGCTGGCCGATGCGCTCGAGGCCAAGGGCTTCCCGCGCGAGGCCGTGTCGATGATCGAGTCTACCGACCGCGAGGCCACCGGCGAGCTCATGAAGCTCCGCGGCGTCGTCGATGTGCTCATTCCGCGTGGCGGTGCGGGCCTGATCCAGCGCTGCGTGCGCGAGTCGCTCGTTCCGGTGATCGAGACGGGCACGGGTAACTGCCACATCTACGTGCATGAATCCGCCGACTTCGATAAAGCGCTCAATATTATCGTCAACGCTAAGACGCAGCGCGTGGGCGTGTGCAATGCCGCCGAGTCGCTGCTGGTCGACCATGCTGTGGCCAATGTGTTTTTGCCTGCGGTCGTTGCCGTGCTGCACGACCACGGCGTGCTCATTCACGGCGACGAGGCCACGTGCGCCGCATGCGCCGACGCCGGGCTTGCCGAGGGCGATGACTACGTTGCCGCGACTGAGGAGGACTGGGGTCGCGAGTATCTGGCGCTCGAGATGAGCGTGAAGGTCGTGGCGAACGAGGACGAGGCCATCGCGCACATCAACCGCTACGGCACGATGCACTCCGAGGCCATCGTTGCAGAGGACACGGATGCTTGCGAGCGCTTCCTGGACGAGGTCGATGCCTCGGCCGTGTATGCCAACGCCAGCACGCGCTTTACCGACGGCGGCGAGTTTGGCCTGGGCGCCGAGATTGGCATCTCGACCCAAAAGCTCCACGCCCGCGGCCCCTTTGCCGCCGAGGCCCTCACCACCTACAAATACAAGCTCCGAGGCACCGGCCAGGTCCGCCCCTAACGCCCGCGCAAACAAAAACCACCACAAAGGTGCCTGTCCCCTTTGTGATGGTTTTGGAATTAAGCCTGAAAGGTGTCGCGGTCGGGGGCGAAGGACTGCATGGCCGCGATGGTGCGGTCAAAGAGCTCGGGGAGCTCCCAGCCCAACATCTCGGCGCCCTGCGAAATCACGTCGCGCGAGCAGCCGGCGGCAAAGCGCTTGTCCTTGAACTTCTTCTTGAGCGACTTGGTCGTAAAGTCCATAACGCTCTTGCTCGGGCGCATGATGACTGCAGCGCCGATCAGGCCGGTGAGCTCATCGCAGGCAAACAGGATCTTTTCCATCTGCAGCTCGGGTTTGGGCAGCGAGGTGTTGAAGTCCGACGTGTGCGTCTGGATGGCGCGAATGAGCTCGGGAGACGCACCTTCGCCCTCAAGAATCTCGGCAGCATAGATGGTGTGGTTCATGGGGTCGTCCTCATGCTCCTCCCAATCCAGGTCGTGCAGCAGACCGACGATGCCCCAAAACTCCTCGTTCTCGGGGTCGAACTCGCGCGCAAAGTAGCGCATAGTGCCCTCGACCGTCTCGCCATGGGTGATGTGGAACGGGTCCTTGTTGTGTTCGTTGAGCAGTTCGAACGCGCGGTCGCGGGTGATTCCGGCGGTAAGCGGCTCTGCCATAAGAGACTCCTTGTGCTCGTGGGTATCAATAAGAATGAATACTACTAGAACGACTAGAACGAAAAAACCACCACAAAGGTGCCTGTCCCCTTTGTGGTGGTTTTTGGCGCGGATGGGTTAGTTGAGGGCGGCTTGGGCTAGGCGGGCTTCGGCGGCCTCCTCGGTGACGCCCAATGCCACGGCGAACTCCTCGATGGAGCGGCGCTTGGCTTCCTTGAGTACACGCATATAGTAAGAGCTGGGCTTTTTATCGGCTTCCTCGGCCTGGCGAATGCGGTGCATCATGGTCTTTGCCACGCGGACCGTCTCGGGCGCGCCCAGCTTGAGCTGCTGCTTAAAGTGTGTCTCTTCAAGCGAGCTGTTGCGCTCGGTAAAGGTGTCGCACTCCAGCTCGTCATAGTGGCTCAGCAGATGCTCGGCATCTTGCTGAGAGATGGCGGCATGCAGACGGTCGGCCTGCGCCACGGGGTACATAAGGATCGTCTGCGCATGCCCCTGCTTGGCCTCGAGCAACAACATGGGCTGCGGCGTGTCGTCCCTAAAACCGACGACGGTGCAGACTCCCTGACCCGGATGAATGACGTGTTGACCGATTGAGAACATGCTACCTCCAACTTATACGAATTTACGTATGTCTAGAATAACACGCTGACGTGCGCAAATCCTCACTTTATGCAGGAAAAGCACACAACTCTGATAGGTAAGAGTATTCGATAAAAGACACAGCTCATTCACACCTTTATGCATTTTCAACGCGTGCATAATCTGCAGGCAGACCGGCATCTTTGAGTGACTCCATGCAAGCTGTAGTCAATTTTGTGCATATGCAATTTCGATTGGCTTTACCCTGCGACAGTGCCCCTCGCTTGTGATAGAGTGCTACAAACTCTGGCTTTTGCCCTACGAGTGACCAAGAGCTCGGGGGCTTTAACACAAGGAGGATCTATGCCCGAGAAGATTGAAGAGCTGGTACGCGCTGCGCTTGCTGCGGCCCAGGAGGCCGGCGACCTTTCCGCATTTGAACTTGACGATTGCGCTATCGAGCGACCGGCTGACACTTCTCATGGCGAGTGGACCTCTACCATGGCCCTGAAGTCCGCCAAGCTGGCCCACTGCGCCCCGCGCAAGATCGCCGAGGCCATCGTTGCCCATATGCCCGAGGATCCCGCGATCGAGAAGGTTGAGATCGCAGGCCCCGGTTTCATCAACTTCTACCTCTCCGTTGCCGTCAAGAATGCCATCTTTGGCGAGGCTCGCGAGAAGGGCATGGACTTCGCTAAGTCCAACGTCGGTGGTGGCCTGAAGACCCAGGTCGAGTTCGTTTCCGCCAACCCCGTCGGCCCCATGCACATCGGCCACGGCCGCTGGGCCGCGCTGGGCGATTCGCTCTGCCGCGTTATGGACCACGCCGGCTATGAGATCCAGCGTGAGTTCTACATCAATGACCACGGCTCTCAGATGAACACCTTCGGCAACTCCATCAGCACGCGCTATATGCAGCTTGCCGACATCATCGCCAAGCAGGGCGTTGATATCGACGAGGCTCACAAGCTGCTGATCGCCGACCGTGACGCCTTTGTTGCCGACGAGAACGACGAGCACCCCGAGACCCATCCGTATCAGGACAACTTTGCCGAGACCTTGGGCAAGGACTCTTACGGCGGCGACTACATCATCGACGAGGCCGCCGAGTTCTGGCGCACCGACGGCGATAAGTGGGTCAACGCCGATCCTCAGGAGCGCATGGAGAGCTTCCGCGAGCGCGGCTATGTAAAGATGGTCGATAACATGCGCGACCTCTGCCACGCCGTCAACTGCGACTTCGATCGTTGGTACTCCGAGCGCTCGCTGTACGTGAAGGACACCGAGGGCGAGACCGCCGGCACCTCCGCCGTCGACCGCGCTTTTGAGAAGCTCGACAAGATGGGCTACCTCTACACCAAGGACGGCGCCCTGTGGTTCCGCTCCACCGATCTGGGCGACGACAAGGACCGCGTCCTGATCAAGTCCGACGGCGAGTACACCTACTTCGCCTCCGACGTCGCCTATCACTGGGATAAGTTCCAGCGCGTCGATCACGTCATCGACATCTGGGGCGCCGACCACCACGGTTACATCGAGCGCGTACGCTGCGTCTGCGACGCTCTTGGCTATCCCGGCAAGTTTGAGGTTCTGCTGGGCCAGCTCGTCAACCTGCTGCGTAACGGCAAGCCCGTCCGTATGTCCAAGCGCAAGGGCACCATGGTGACCCTGCAGGAGCTCGTCGACGAGGTCGGCTCCGATGCCGCTCGCTACACGCTCATCTCCAAGAGCTCCAACCAGATGGTCGACTTCGACATCGAGGCCGTTAAGAAGCGCGACAACTCCAACCCGGTCTATTACGTGCAGTACGCTCACGCCCGCGTGTGCTCCATCCTGCGCCGTGCCGCCGACGTTACCGCCGAGCAGGCCGACGAGATGGGCATGAAGGCCGTTGCCGCCAAGGCCATCGGTGAGAACGTCGATTACTCGCTGCTGACCGACCCGACCGAGCTCGCCCTTTCGCGCAAGCTCAACGAGCTCACCGACCTGATCGCCAGCTGTGCTCGCGACCGCGCTCCGTTCCGTCTGACCCACTTTGCCGAGGAGCTCGCCGGCGACTTCCACAGCTTCTACGCTGCCTGCCAGGTTCTGCCGAGCGAGGGCCGTCCCGTCGACCCCGAGCTTTCGCGCGCCCGTCTGGCAGCTTGCGACGCTGTCCGCGTGACGCTCGCCCTGGTGCTTACCCTCATTGGCGTTTCCGCGCCCGAGCAGATGTAATCTGCGGGTCATTTGACCGTGTAGGTTTGGTTTAACTGAGCCCTATAAGCCCGATCCCCTACGGAGGTCGGGCTTTTTTCGCAAACGCCGACGTATTGATGAATTTGGAACTGCTGGAAATACGAAACTATGCCGGTTTACTACGATGAATTGAGGAATTCTAACCACGCCGGCGTTTTGCTAAAAAGTGCAAGGCGTCTACCTGCGGTTTTAGTTCAACAAGTTTCGGAGTGGTCGCGGTTGAGCGATTCATCGTAGTAAACCGCCATAGTTTTGGCGGAGGCAGTCAGATTTGTGGGTGGCAAACAAAGAGTGTCCCTTTTGACTAATCGTTTAAGAACGTCCCCCCCAATGACTAAGTTGCAGGTGGCGGCGGTTGTGTTACACTAACGCTGCGTAGTTGACGCAATCATCTCGATACAGATCAATGATGTCCGTCGTTTTGAACGGAACTAGACTGTTTAGCCGCCCTGAAGGTTTATGCAGGGAGCATGTGATCACAGGGCTTGAAAAGAAAGTTGAGCAAACACTGTGTCTGATCAACAGCAAGAAAACGAAATAACGACGACGCAGGCCGCTCCCGCTGCACCGGTTGCGTCGGACCAGGTCGCGGCGCCCGCGCAAGCCTCGGCTCCTGAGACGCCTAAGGCTGCTTCGACGCCTATGCCTGTAGCGGCTGAGAAGGCCGTGCCTGCAACTGGTGAGGAGGCTGCTCCGGCAAAGCCCAAGCGCACGCGCCGCACGGCCAAGCCTGCCGCTGACGGCGAGGAGGTCACCAAGCCAAAGCGCCGTACCACGCGCACGACGCGCGCCAAGCTCACCGTTGCAGCTGACTCCTCGGCGCCGATTTCCGATGAGGTCGCGCAGGCACGTGCGTTGGCGCAGATTAGCGAGGCTCAGGTGGTGCGCGCCCGCCGTCGTGCTGCCGAGCGCGAGGCCGCGGCTCTGACCGAGCTTGCAGCTCCGTCTGTGCCCGAGACGCCTGCCGCCACCGAGACTCCTGTCGCCGACCAGCCGACCGAGAAGCCGGTACCGCGCACATGCCGTCGCACGGCTGCTAAGGCCGAGCAGGTTGCTGAACAGGTAACCCCCGAGCTCGCTGAGGCTTCGGTCCGTTCCGCGGCAGGGGAGGGCACATCGCCTGTTGAGCCCGCTGCGCCTGTCGAGGCCAGCGAAGTTCCCGTTGTCGATCCGGCTTTGCGCCCGCACCGCCGCGGTCGCAAGCCCAAGGCCTTTGTCGCAATTGCCGGGCCTGATCAACAGGATTCAAATGTTCCATCGG
>URDI01000057.1:0-11250 GCA_900546475.1 uncultured Collinsella sp. | reverse complement strand
TAAACCCAGTGATTTTCTCGGCGACGGCAGCGGCAGGCTCGGCCTTGGCGGACTCGGCGCTCTCGGCCTCATCAGCAGCGCCTTCGCCCTCGGTGGCACCCTCGCTCGCAGCCTTCTCGGCGGCAAGGCGGGCACGGCGCTCGGCAAAAGTCTCCTTCTTTGCGGGCGCAGCCGTCTCGACGGCACCCTCGTCCGCATCGGAATCATCATCGACGGCAGCCTTCTTGGGCTTGACCGGAGCCGAAGCGGCCTCGCTCACCGGATCGATAATCTCGGACTGAACAACGGCCGTCATCTTTTCCTGCGTCTCGCGGAACTGACGGATGGCACGGCCGATCGTACGGCCCATCTGCGGGAGCTTGTCCGGGCCAAACAGCAAAAAGCCGAAGACCACGATGATCGCGAGCTCACCCTCTCCAATACCAAACACACATACCTCCAAGGCTCGATGTGAGTCGAGCCCGCACCGCGCCATTCGGCCGGAACTCGTCTATTCATTCGGTCAAGTATAGCGCCCGGACGCCAAAACGTCCGAACGCATCACAAACATATGCCAAACGGCACGCCCTTTTGGGGGCAAAGATTATGCAGCGGTGATCGAAATCTCCTGGTCGACACCCAACAGCTGAACCACGCGCATCACCTGGGGCTGCACATTGGTGCAGCTAAAGCGCTTGCCGTGGTCGACCGCGTGGTGCGCGGCGCCCACGAGCACGCCAATGCCCGTCGAATCGATGTAGCTCACCTGGGCAAAATCGAGCTCAACGGCCTCGGTGGGCTGCTCGAGCGCCAGGTCGATGGCATTGCGCAGGCTATCGGCGTTAGAGATATCGATCTCGCCGGTTACCTTAATGGTATAGAGCTCCGGCGTGGGGTTGGTGGAAATACTCAAATCCATGTATACGCTCCTTTACATATCGAAAGTGCGGATAGTACGGGAAGCCGCGCGTTAGGCGCGCTCGGCACGAGCAAGCTCGGCAGCGACGAGCTTGACGGCCAGCACCAGTACGTCGAGTGCTGCCTCCAGGTCCTCGACCGTGGGATAGCTCGGCGCGATGCGGATGTTGGTGTCGCGCGGATCCTTGCCATAAGGCCAGGTGGCACCAGCCGGCGTAAGCTTGACGCCCAGGTCGGCACAAAGCGCTGCGACCTTTTGGGCCGAGCCCTCGGGACCATCAAAGCTCACAAAGTAGCCGCCGCGGGGATGCGTCCAAGTGGCGCAACCCGTATCGCCCAGGCCCTCGGTGAGCTTACGCTCAACGGCCTCAAAGCGCGGGCGCAAGAACTCGGCATGCTTTTTCATGTGCTCCTTGACCGCCTCGATGGTGGGAAGGAAACGCACGTGACGCAGCTGGTTGAGCTTGTCGGCGCTGATGAGGCCGGCCTTCAGGCGCTTGGAGAACTCCGCGATAACCGCGGGGCTCGCACCGATAAAGCCGATGCCGGCGCCCGGGAAGGTGATCTTGGACGTCGAGGCAAAGGCCACCACGCGATCCTCGGTGCCCGCCGCGCGAGCGAGGTCGAAGATATTGGCGAGCTCGTCGGTCTCGTCGTACAGGTCGTGCACGCAGTAGGCGTTGTCCCAGAAGATGCGGAAATCGGGCGCGGCCGTGGGCATCTCGACCAGGCGACGCACGGTGTCCTCGCTAAAGGTGATGCCCGTGGGGTTGGAATACTTGGGCACGCACCAGATACCCTTGATGGAGTCGTCGGCGGCAACCAGGCGCTCGACCTCGTCCATGTCGGGGCCGTTGTCGGTCATCGCGACGGGGACATTCTCGATACCCAAGTCGGCAGTGATGCCAAAGTGGCGGTCGTAGCCGGGAACAGGGCACAGGAACTTGACCTTCTTGCCGTCATGCGCGGTCTCATAAGCCTCCCAAGGCTCGCTGCCGCACGAGCCGCAGCGCCAGAACATGCCGGCGATATCGTGCTCGATCAGCAGGCTCGACGAACCCAGTACGAGCGTCTGCTCGGCGGGGCAACCCAGGAACTCCCCCGCCAGCTTGCGTGCCGAGGGAATGCCCTCAAAGCAACCGTAGTTGGAGCAGTCGACGTTGCCGTCGTGCAGATCGGCATCGGCATTGAGGATATCGAGCATGGGTCGAGAGATGTCCACCTGGGAGGGCGACGGCTTGCCGCGGGCCATGTCGAGCGCCAGGCCCTTGGCCTTGACCTCGGCGACCTCGGCTTTGAGCGCCTCGATGGCGGCATCGAGTTCGGTGGTTTCCATCTTCTGGTAGATCGTCTGCATGGGTGCGACCTTTCGCGAAGCGGGACGTTGCAGTTCGTCTAAGTATAGACCGCCACTGCCGCAACGGTATGAAGCCGTGATAGATTAAGTCCATCGCAATGAATTACGACATCGCCGCGCATGCCGGCGTGGGGCGCCCAAGGAGGCACTATGGAGTACGGATCGTTCCAGGCCGAGGAATTCGGCGACCTGCAGCGCCTGGTCGACGGACTGTTTTATGACCGCCGCGCCATCGACCGCCTGGATCTCATCGTGCAGGCCGAGATCTTGGACCTCGCGCCCGACCTCATGGAAATCGTGAACCTTTTGCCGCCCGGCTACTACGACCGCCAATCGCTTTGTGACCAGCTCAACTCCGCCTTGGCCGCCCACGGCTGGGGCGCCGTCTACGGCACCGTGGAATAAGCCTCGAGGCCGGCATTTGGCCCGTTTCCCGACCCTGGCGAGGCTTGTTTTAGGGCTTGTGGCCAAAAAAGGGCAAATATGAGTACTGTCACCTTTTTAGTAGCAGCGTTTCTTGGTCGAAATCGGCAAAACTCGACTTGAAACTCCCTAATCACCGTCAGCTAGCGCCAAATTGGAAGTCGATGGTCACTCATTAACGTACAGTTCTTATAAATTTGTTCATTATTTTCCGCACCTAAAATGATACGCCGTTTGTGACAGTACTCACAAACGGCGTTTTTTGACCACGGGGGTATCTGGCAGGGGGCCAGTAGCGCTCGGATCCGAGTTTCGAACGCATCCAAACCGGTTCTGGTGTCTTTTTTTCGAGCTTTTACTCGTTCTTGGGCGCGGGGTGCTTGCAGACCACACTCATGTAGATCATGCCGAGCACGGCCGCGGTGACCGAACCGGCAAGAATGGCAGCCTTGGCGGCAAGAACCTCAAACTCGGCCGTCGGGAAAGCGAGGCCGCTGATGAGGATCGACATCGTAAAGCCGATGCCGCCCAGAATGCCCACACCGGCAATCATGTGCCAGTTGACGTTGCGCGGCAGCTCGGAGATCTTGAGCTTAACCAGGGCAAACGTCATGCCAAAGATGCCAATCGGCTTGCCCAGCAGCATGCCAAAATACACGCCGAGCGTCACCGGGTCGGTCAGCAGCGTGCCCATATCCACGCCAACCAGGCGAACCTGCGCGTTGACAAATGCAAAGATCGGCAGGATCACAAAGTTGACCGGCGTGGAGATCAGGCGCTCCATGCGAATGAGCGGCGGGGTCACGCGGTGCATGACGCGCTCGACTCTGGTGGTCGAGACGGTAAAGTCGTGCTGACCCAGGATGTGTGCCTCGTCGTCGTAGCGGTCGTCGAGCAACGGCAGGCACTCGCCCAGCCAATCGGTAAGGCTATCGAGCTTAACACCGCACTTGGCCGGGATGGTGAAGGCCAGGATGACACCGGCGAGCGTGGCGTGCACGCCGCTCTTAAACATGCAGAACCACAGCAGCAGACCCAGCACCGAATACGGGGCAAGGCGGTAATGCTGCGTCTTGTTGAGCCACACAAGCGCGCAGGTCACAACTGCAGCGGCGCCCAGCCAAAACGGGCTGGGGCTCTGGCCGTAGAAGATGGCGATGGCGGCGATGGAGATCAGGTCGTCGGCAATGGCAAGCGTCGAGAAGAACACGCGCACGCCGTTGGGCACGCGGTTGCCCAAAAGCGACAGCACGCCCAGCGCAAAGGCGATATCGGTTGCCATGGGAATGGCCCAACCGTTGCGCGCGCCGGCGTGGTTAAAGATCAGGTAGATGCAGGCGGGAACGACGACGCCGCCCACGGCTGCCAGCATGGGAAGCATGGCCTGGCGCGGGTTTTTGAGCTCGCCGACCGTCATCTCATACTTGAGCTCGATGCCCACCAGCAAAAAGAAAATCGCCATGAGGAAGTCGTTGACAAAGACCTCGACGGTGAGGCCGGCCGTAAGGCTACCAAGACCCACATACAGTGGAGTCTCCAAAAAGTGATGAATGGCCTCGTAGGCATCGGTGTTGGCACAGATGACGGCGGCGATGGCGGCGATCACCATGACGGCGGCGGAAATCGTGCCGTTCTCGGCAATGCGCTCCCAAATGTCGTGACGCTCAAAACGCTTGCGCTCACGGGTGTTGAACAGCTGCTCGGTTGCTGCCATGGGCGGCTCCTTTCGCGGGAAGGTTCCCGTCTTAAAAAAGCACGGCCCGCCCAAATGGCGGCGCCGCGCTCCAACGTATTACGCTTGCATCTAGCCTACCCTGCACGACAAACGCGCAAGCGCGGCCGAAAAGCGGAACCACAGGTTGAACATTATTTGCTCAACGGTGCGAGCGCCCCTGTCCAATAGGCGACGCGGTCCCGCGCACAAAAAACGACCGGAGCGCGGGGCGTCCGCGGTCCGGTCGTGAGCAGGTTGCAAAACCTAGCAGGCGGCCATGATGGGAGCAGCGACCTGCTTCTTGCGGGAAAGGACGCCCGGCATCCAGACGCCGTCGTGCTCGTCAGCGATGCCCAGGCCCTTCTGAGCGGCCTCGGTCTCACCCTCGAGCAGGACCTGCGAGCCCTCCTCCATGATGTCGGTGATGCACAGGACGATGCCGTCGGCACCCTTCTCGGCGGCATAGGCGCGCATGGCCTCGCGGATCTCGTCGATCATGCCGAGAGCGCGGCTCTTGTCGACAGTCTCGTACTGGCCGATGAGCAGCTTCTTGCCAGCGGGCTCGAACATCTTGATGTCGTTGCCGACCATCTCGGCTGCAGTGAAGGAGCCGGACGGGCGGGTGAGGAAGACCTCCATGCCAAACTTGACCGGGTCGACGCCCACCTGCTCGCCGAGCTTGGCGGCGACGGCGCGGTCGACATCGGTGGTGGTGGGGCTCTTGAGCATGAGCGTATCGGTCATCATGGCCGAGAGCAGCAGCTTGGCCTGAACGTCGGAAAGCTCAACGCCGAGCACGCCGGCGAGCTTGGTGACGATGGTGCAGCTGGAGCCCCAGGGCAGGCAGATGTAGTGCAGCGGACCGGCAGTCTCGAAGTCGCCGATGCGGTGATGGTCGACAACGCCAAAGACCGTGGCGTCCTTAAGGCCGGCGACGGACTGGGCGGACTCGTTGTGGTCGGTGAGGACGACGAGCTGACCGGCCTCGACGGACTCGATCACGCGGGGCTCGGCAATGCCGGCGTCGGCGAGCAGCTTGGCGGACTCGGCCGGAAGCTGGCCCAGTGCGCAGGCCTCGTAGGTGTTGCCGGCATACTCAACCTGGTTGAGCAGCTGGGACAGGACGACGGCGCTCATGATGGCGTCGTTATCGGGGTTCTGGTGACCAAAGACAAGAACGTTTGCCATGGATATCCTCCACTTGATATGTGTACTTGGACGTAGCTATGGTAGCACGCTGACGCCGAACCTTATGAGACGGAAGGGTCGCGGCACAATTTGGGGCAAGCGCTGAGGCGAGGTCAGGGACGAAGCCTGTCCCCCTTTCACCACCTGCCCCCGCACCAGCTATTTACCGGCGGCGCGCAGGGCTACGTAAGCGGCACCGATGATGCCGGCGTCGTTGCCGAGCGAAGCGACCTTAATGGGCGTCTCGCGCGAGGCGGAGAGCGCGTACTGCTTAAAGTGCTCGCGGACCTTGTCGAGGTAGACATCGGCCGAAGCGGAAGCACCGCCGCCGATCAGGAACATCTCGGGATCGACCACGTTGGCAATAAGCGCCAGGGCGCGGCCGAGATAGTCGGCCATGGTATCGGCAGCTGCCAGCGCGAGCTTGTCACCCTCGCGGCAGGCCTGGAACACGTCCTTGGAATCAGAAGGCCCGGTGAGCTCGATGGGCTCGACGCCCGCCTTCTTGCACTCGGCAAGGTAGTTACTCACCACGCCGGTGGCGCTGGAATACTGCTCCAGATGGCCATGGCCGCCACAGCCGCAGGTGCGCTCCTCTTCGGGGTTCAGGCACATGTGGCCAATCTCGCCGCCGGCACCCACAACGCCCGATACCACGTCGCCGTTAACGATAACGCCTCCGCCCACGCCGGTACCGATGGTGACCATCACCACGTTCTGTACGCCCTTGGCAGAGCCGAGCCAGGCCTCGCCCATGGCAGCGGCGTTGGCATCGTTTTCGTACTTAACGACCGCGTCGGGGCAGTGCTCCTGGATGGCAATCCTCAGTTCAGGCAGGTTGATAGCAATGTTGGCCTTGACCTTGGCATCGCCCGAAGCCGGGATGGGGCACGGAACGGCCAGACCAATGCCCGCCACAAAGGCGCGCGGAATCTGTGCCTTGGCGATCACCTGATCGATAGCCTCGGTCACCGCGGCAAAGCCCGCGGCGTCAACGATAGGAGGCGTGGGCACGCTGGCCTTGGCAAGCAGGTTGCCGTCCTCGTCGAACAGGCCTTCCTTAACCGAAGTGCCGCCAACGTCGATGCCGATGTAGTACTGCTTAGGTTCCATGGGAGCCCACCTTTCTCGTTTAAACATTGCCTGTATGGTACCGCTCCCCAGGCAAAAACCTGTCAAAAAGGGACAGGTTTGTTTTGGCAGGTTTTATCTGGGAAAACGCAAGGCATGAGATTCGGTTCGCTGGGCGGCAAAACGGCCCAACCCCATCTTCGAGCCAATCAATTTGCTCAATACCACATTATTCGAATGCATATTCATTTAGAGCGCTCTAGTTAATATAGAAAAGCGTTTTTTGATTATATCTTTCTCGAACTTTTCAAAAACGCAATAGGGATGCTTAGGCGTGGACTATACTTTCGTTTGTACTCAATCAAGCCGGAAAGGAGGTTCCATGATTCCCAAATACGAGGCAATAGCTGCAGATATCCGTCGAAGCATCGAGGACGGCGCTCTAAAGCCGGGCGACAAGCTGCCCACCGTCGTTGAGTTCTGCGAGCTCTATAGCGTTTCCAAAATCACCGTCAAACGAGCTATTGAGCAGATTACCGATGAAGGTCTTGTTACCAGCCGGCGCGGATCGGGCACCTACGTTAAGGACACGGCGGGGCTTCCCGGCCAGGCGTTTTTCCAGGGCAAGAACGATCGCTCCCAGGGCTTTTCGTATGAGCACCGCGGGGAGAAGGTGACCTCGGTGGTCTACGATTTCTCGATTGTCAATCCGCCAGCAGACGTCGCTGCCCAGCTGGGAATTGCCGAGGACGACTTTGCCTATCACATCGTGCGCGTGCGCCAGGTCGACGAGAAGCCCATCGTTATCGAGTACACCTACATGCCCCTCGAGCTGATTCCGGGCCTTAAAAAGAAAGACCTGTATGGATCGGTCTACAGCTTCATCCGCAAGCAATGCGGGCTGAAGATTTCGAGCTTCCACCGCACCATTCGCGCCGTAGCGGCAACCGAGGAAGAGGCTGAGCGCCTGGACACCAAACCCGGCTCTCCCCTGCTCGAGCTCAACCAGATTGGCTTTTTGGATAGCGGCACCGCCTTTGAGCATTCGATCTCGCGCAACGTTGGTGACTGCTTTGAGCTGCACAACGTAACGTTGGCATAGGTTTTTGTAGTCATGCGGGCGCACGTTATGGCTCGTTTAGAGTGGGCGACCGCACAACACCATGGGGGTATGAACATGTCCGATTTGATTAAACTGACGCCGATCTTTCACGAGAAGATCTGGGGCGGCCGCCAGCTCGAAACCGTATTTGGTTATGACATTCCCGAGGGTCCCATCGGTGAGTGCTGGGCCATCTCGGCACACCCCAACGGCGACTGCCAGATCGCTGAGGGCCCGTACGCCGGTCACACGCTGTCATGGCTGTGGGCCGAGCACCGCGAGCTCTTTGGCAACTGCGAGGGCAAGGAGTTCCCGCTGCTCATTAAGATTCTAGACGCCAAGGACGACCTTTCGATCCAGATCCATCCCAATGACGAGTACGCCGCCGAGCACGAGAACGGCAGCCTGGGCAAAACCGAGTGCTGGTATGTACTGGACTGCGAGCCCGGCGCCACGATCATCGTCGGACAGCGCGCGCACGACCGCGCCGAGGCCGCGCGTATGATCGAGGACGGCCGCTGGGACGACATGCTCAACGTGCTGCCGATTCACAAGGGCGACTTTTTCCAGATTGATTCCGGTACCGTCCACGCCATCAAGACCGGCACGCTCATTTTGGAGACGCAGCAGTCGAGCGACGTGACGTATCGCCTGTACGACTACGACCGTCCCGGCACCGACGGCAAACTGCGCCCACTTCACATTGAGCAGAGCCTGGATTGCATCAACTTTAACGCGCAGGCACCGACCGACGGTACCGTAACCGCGCGCGAGGTCGATGGCGTAACCGAGCTCGAGTCCAACCCCTGCTACACCGTCGATCGCGTGCGCGTCAACGGCAGCAAGACCTTGGAGCAGCGCTGGCCCTTCATGTGCCTGTCAGTCATCGACGGCGAAGGCACCGTCTGCGGCGACCCCGTCCACAAGGGAAGCCACCTGCTAGCCCCGAGCACCGTCAGCTCCATCGACCTCGAAGGCAAGATGGAACTGATCATCAGCCACCTGTAAGCTACCGGTCCCCGAGCGCTCGCCGGGACGGGGCGCGGGGTTTGGTCGCCTGCTCGGACAGTCCTGCTCGCACGGAGAGCACATTAAGTGCTCTCCGTCTTGCGCAGGACTGCCCGAGCAGGCGATGTTGCCCCATACGCCCTCCCAGGTCCGCCGGGATTACGACAGCTTGACGATCGGTGCAAAACCTTTCATGAGCTTTTTAGTCTGGCCGGTTTTTTCGAATTGAACCTCGATCATGTCTCCGGCGACCGAGATCACGGTACCGGTGCCAAAGGTCTTGTGGCTCACGGTATCGCCCGCGGCAAAGTCCTGCGACGCGCTGGCGCGATCGACCTTGCGCTCCACCGTCGGCGACACCTTGGACGACGGCTTTTTAGCTCGCGGCGCGCCCGAACCAAAGGTCGAGGCAACACGGCCGGCGTCGGGCGAAACCCCGCGATGGCGCTCGGTGCCATAGGTGCTGCCACCAAAGAAATCGTCGAAGCTCGATCCGCCGCGCGAACCGGAACCGCCGGTCGAGCGCGTATGCGAACCGAACACCTTGCCGCCATACATATCCGAGCCCATGCCCGAGCCAAAGGTGCCGTGACGGTCGCCGCGCTTCTCCCAGCCCGTACCCTCAAAACCGGCAGAACCGATACCGCTAAACTCGATATCCTCAAACGGAATCTCGTTGAGGAAGCGAGAGCGCGGGTTGGCAGAGGTCGAGCCGTAGGTGCGACGCGTGGCCGCATAGGTCAGGAACAGGCGCTTACGGGCACGCGTGATGGCAACGTAGGCCAGGCGACGCTCCTCCTCGAGCTTGCCCGGGTCATCGCTGCCGCCAAAGTCGTGCACGTGCGGGAAGATACCCTCCTCCATGCCGGCCACGAACACCGCCGGGAACTCCAGGCCCTTGGCGGAGTGGATGGTCATCATGGTAATGGCATGCGTCTCGCCGGCCAGGGAATCCAGGTCGGAGCGCAGGGCCAGCCACTCCATGAGTGCCGGCAGTGCCTTACAGGTGAGCGTCCATGCACTACATCGCAAGAATCCACGTTCTTGAAATCGTTGTTTTCCAGTATCTTAAGGTACAGCATGCGTCCGTCCAGAGTACTTACGTTAGAAGTACCCGAGATATCGTAACTGTTGGCACAAGATGCAAGTGCCATCAAGGCAATGAATGCGTAAAATATTCTATTCATAAGCTATCTATATCACTTTCGGTGAACAAAAATACAATCTTAATTTGAACTGACGAAATAAATTGCTGCAATTTAATTCATTCTTACAAGATTTATGTTTTGTTTGCACTCCTATTGACCACCGAAAGCTTTTTTCTCGTCCTTCTATATTACTGATTGTTTTCCTTCTTCAGTTCATGAGAGATGCGATGCGTGGTATACAGTTCCAGCAGGGCTGCGATGAGGAGGAAGACTACCCACTTATTATAGAAATAGGTGATATAGGTCTCATAATTCTCAAACCAGCGGCGCAGGAAAGCATACACCGTATCTACCATCGAGATGCCTGAGAGCACGAAGAAAATGTCTGCTACATACTGCATGCGCTTCAGGCGGTGGATAACCAGCGAAGGTCCCTCATAGAACTGCATCGCCTGCATTACACTGAACAGTATGGTGCCCAGCAGGAACCCCCAGCTCGTTACCTGCACCAGCTGCGGATGTGAAAAACCAAATGCGAAGCAAGCCGCACCGACAACCATCAGCACGCCGCCCAGCAAGAAAATAGCACTTTCCAGTTTACTCAATTGTTTCATTTTCGTCTTGTTCGTTAGTTTTTTCCGGAATATCCGAACTCAATACAAAGATGTCTTCATCATCAGCCTTCATGAAATAACGCTGGCGGGCTATCTTCTCAAATGCCCGCGCACCATGCTGCATATCGCGCAAGGTATGCTTGTCGTTTTCATACTGCTCACGATACTTTTCTATCTCCGAACGGAGCGTAGCTATCTCTATCTGGTACTTAATGTGCTGCCTTACACTGTTGTCGTCAACTACACCAACTACCAGAACACCCGTTACAATCACTATAAGATACTTATAATGAGCGAGATAATTCCATATAATACCAAGTTTTTTACTCATTTCTTCCGAATTTGTTTGCAAAGATAATATTTTTTTGTTATCTTTGCATCATCAATTAAGAAAAAATAATGGAAGAGTATATAGTTTCTGCAAGAAAGTACCGTCCGATGACCTTCGATTCGGTTGTCGGACAGAGTGCATTGACCACCACTTTGAAGAATGCAGTGAAGAGCGGCAAGCTGGCGCACGCCTATCTTTTCTGCGGTCCGAGAGGTGTGGGAAAAACCACTTGTGCCCGCATTTTTGCGAAGGCAATCAACTGCGAGCATCCTCGTGAAGACGGCGAGGCGTGCAACGAATGTGAGAGCTGCCGTGCCTTCAACGAGCAGCGTTCCTACAACATCATTTCCTCCACATTCACATTTCCTACAAAGATAAAGGTAAAATCGCTGGCATC
>URDI01000056.1:0-11266 GCA_900546475.1 uncultured Collinsella sp. | reverse complement strand
TTTATCGCTCAACGTAATGACTGCTGCAGTAAATGGACGATTTTCATCCAGCGGTGCTGATGACGGTCATCGCCGTTATGCCGGCTGCCGGTCTGATGATCAGTCTGGGCAAGCTGGTGCAGATGGGCGGCGGCGACATCGCAGCGGTCATGACCATCGGCACCACCATGGAGAACATCGGCTGGGCGGTCATCAATAACCTGCACATCCTGTTCGCTGTCGCCATCGGCGGCAGCTGGGCAAAGGAGCGTGCGGGCGGTGCCTTTGCCGCCGTGCTGGCGTTCGCCCTCATCAACGTCATCACCGGCAACATTTTCGGCGTCACCAGCGCCATGCTGGCAGATCCCAACGCCGTGACCCACACCCTGTTCGGGCAGGAGATCGCCGTCAACGGCTACTTCACCTCTGTGCTGGGCGCACCGGCGCTGAACATGGGCGTGTTCGTGGGTATCATCGCCGGTTTTGTGGGCGGCGTGGCTTACAATAAATACTACAACTTCCGCAAGCTGCCGGATGCGCTGGCTTTCTTCAACGGCAAGCGCTTCGTGCCCATGGTGGTCATTGTCTACTCGGTGGTCATTTCCATCGTGCTGTCGCTGTTCTGGCCTGTGGTGCAGACCGGCATCAATAACTTCGTCGATCTGCTGGGTCGCCCCGAGGTTCCGGTGTACCTGGGTGCCGACCGTCCTCTGCAGGCGACTGAGCCCTATACGCCGCCAGCGTCCACCGCGCTCATTCACGGCAAGAACGGCATCGGCGGCGCGAGCGTGCCCGCGTCGCCCTACGAGCCGGTGGGAGCGACCTCGGCCGGCGGCAACGCTGCGGTCGATTATTTGATCGATGCCGCGCGCACTTATGGTCCCGATCTGGTCTACGTAGCGACTGGCCCGCTCTCCAATCTGGCGCTCGCCCTGGAGCGCGATGCGGCGGCGATGATGTCCATCGGCCGCGTGGTCGTGATGGGCGGCGCCCTTACCGTGCCCGGCAACGTGAGCGCGGGCGCCGAGGCCAATATGGCGAGCGACCCCGAGGCGGCCGATGCCGTGCTGCGCTCGGGCCGTAAGCTCACCATGGTGGGTCTGGACGTGACACATCGCGCGGTGCTCACACGCCGCGACATTGCCGGCTGGACGGGCTCGGGCACTATGGCTGGCTGCGCATTTGCGAGCATGGTCGAGCACTACATTGGCTCGTACGAGATGAACGCGCCCTACCTGGGCGGCTGCGCGCTGCACGATCCGCTGGCGGTTGCCGTGGCGATTGATCCCACGCTCGTGGGTGCGCTCGGCTGCAATCTTCGTGTCGACCTGCTGGGCGAGTACCGCGGCCGCACTATCTGTGACGAGCACCGTCTGTCCGATCCGGATAAGAGCGCGCTCGTGGCGCTCACCGTGGACGCCCCGCGCTTCCTGTCCGAGTTCAAGGCCCGTATGGCTCGTGTCCTGGGCTAAATGATTTTCACGCCCCGTCCCATGTAGTCAATTTGGGACGGGCTTTTTTAGCTACCGAGTAAATACGCCCGTTGGGGGAATAGTCGCGTCGCTTCGCTTGACAACAGGCTAAACTAGCTATTAAACATTTACTATTCTGTTTAGATTGAATTTGCGGTCGTTTAGTTGTCGAGTCACGGGGCGGTCAGGCCACGATGCTCCGCCACGACCGTTGCTAGGGGGAACAATGGCCAAAGCAAGTGTTCGCGAGATCAGCCGCATCACCGGTTTTTCGCCCGCAACCGTGTCCAACGCGCTCAACCGCAAGCGCAGCGTGAGCGAGGAGACCGCCAAAGTCATCCTGGAGTGCGCGCAGTCGCTCGGCTATCAGCAGTCGACGCAGCTCGAGAGCATCCAGTTTGTGCTCGCGCGCAAGACGGGCGCCATCCTGGACGAGAGCACCTTCCACCCCGCGGTCATCGAGGGCGTGGAGCGCCAGGCGCGTCGCCACGGCATGAGCACGAGCTTTGTCTCGCTCGACTTTAGCGACCTAGACGCCGTGCGTCCGCAGGTCGAGGGCCTGATTGCCGATCCGGCCGCCGCTATTGTACTAATGGGTACGGAGTTGGGCGAGGAGGACTACGCCCTGTTCGCTAACGCCGCCGCCCACCTGATTGTGCTCGATGGCTGGAGCGACCGCCAGTACTTTGATGCCGTGGTCATTGCCAATACCGATTCGGTGCTGCGTGCCGTGGACTACCTTATCGAGAAAGGTCACAAGCAAATCGGCTATCTGGCGGGCGACCTTCGTATCCGCAACTTTAAGGACCGCGAGCGCGGCTATCGCCAAGCGCTTGAGGATGCGGACCTCGAGGCCAATCCGGCATGGCGCGTCACGCTGGGCACCACGCTCGAGGGCGCTTATCGCGACATGGGCGCGTGGCTCGACAATGCCTCGCACGACGACCTGCCGACGGCTTTCTTTGCCGAGAACGACGTGCTCGCCGTGGGTGCCATGCGCGCGTTCAACGAGCACGGCATTTGCGTGCCCGAGGATGTCTCGATCATCGGCTTTGACGACCTATCTCTGGGCGCTTTTTCCAACCCGCCGCTCACCACGGTGCATGTTCCCAAGCACGAGGTGGGTGAGATCGCGGTGCGCCGCCTGGTGGGCAACATCCGCAATCCCAAGAGCTACACCTGCAAAACGGCCGTGTCGACCTATTTTGTCGAGCGCCAGAGCGTGCGCGAAATCTAGGCGGAGACGGCATTGCCTGCAGCGTGCCAAAGCTCGCTAGGGCAGTTAACATAGTGCCATTCAGAAGAGGATCCTTCGGGGTCCTCTTTTTGTTTCCCTTGTATGTTCAGATTGTTTACATACCGTTTAGGCTGATTTCTCTACCGTCTACGGGTATTTCGCGCTAAACTTCTAAACAGAAGAGTAAAACATTTAGTAAACAGAACAAAACGAAACATGCGTCTGTTTACTGAACATGTGACTAGGGGAGGACGTACATGGATAAGATCAAGCTCGGTTTTGTGCCCACGCGCCGTAGCATCTTTAGCGCGCCGGACGCGATCAAGTATCGCGGCCTTACGGCTGATCGCCTGCGCGAGATCGGCGTCGAGATTGTGGATATCGACGACATCAACGACGAGGGCCTGCTGTTCGACGACAGCCATATCGCGCCTATCGTCGAGAAGTTCCGCGCCGAGGGCGTCGACGGCATCATGCTCTGCCACGCCAACTTTGGTACCGAGTATGTCTGCGCCCGCCTTGCCCGCGAGCTCGGCTTGCCCGTGCTGCTGTGGGGTCCGCGCGACGAGCGCCCCGAGCCCGACGGCACCCGTCTGCGCGATAGCCAGTGCGGCCTGTTCGCCACCGGCAAGGTCCTGCGTCGCTTCCAGGTTCCCTTCACCTACATGACCAACTGCCGTCTGACCGATCCCGAGTTCGAGCGCGGTGTCTGGGACTTTTTGGCCGTGTGCAACGTGGTCAAGACTTTCAAGCACACTCGCATCCTGCAGATGGCCACCCGTCCGTTCGATTTCTGGTCGACCATGTGCAACGAGGGCGAGCTGCTCGAGAAGTTCAACATCCAGCTTTCGCCCATCCCCATGACCGAGCTTGTCCAGGCCGTGCGCGACGCCCAGGCTGACGAGCAGGCCATGGCAACCATGCTCGCCCACATTGGTGACAGCTTTGAGATCTGCATCCCCGAAGACAAGGTTCCTGCGGTCGCAGGACTCGCCATTGCCATGAAGCGCCTGGTCGAGAAGTACGGCTGCAACGCCGGCGCCATCCAGTGCTGGAACGCCCTGCAGGACGAGTTGGGCATTATGCCCTGCGCCGCCAACGCAATCCTCAACGAGATGGGCATCCCCATCGTCTGCGAGACCGACATCCATGGCGCTATCACCGCGCTGATGGTCGAGGTCGCCGACCTGGGCCGTCACCGCGGCATGTTCGCCGACTGGACCGTGCGTCATCCCGATAACGAGAACGGCGAGCTGCTGCAGCACTGCGGCCCCTGGCCCTGCAGCTGCGCGGCCGTCAAGCCCAAGCTCACCTATCCGCTGGCCTTCGATCACCCCGGCGCGCTGACGGCCGAGGCCAAGCACGGCGACCTCACCCTTGCCCGCTTTGACGGCGACAACGGCGAGTACTCGCTGCTGCTGGGCAACGCCCGCGGCATCGACGGCCCGGCCGGCATGGGCACCTACCTGTGGGTCGAGGTCGACAACCTCAAGCGCCTCGAGGCCAAGATCGTCGAGGGTCCCTACATCCACCACTGCGTCGCCATTCACGCCAACGTGGTGCCGGTGCTCTACGAGGCGTGCAAGTACATCGGCATTGTCCCCGACCTGTACGACCCCATCGAAGAAGACGTCAAAGCTTACCTGCGAGGAGAGTAGAAATGGCAACTATCGAAGAGCTTGAGTCCCTGCGTTGGGACCTTCGACGCGATTGCGTCGATATCATCATGGCTGGCGCTGGCGGGCACATCGGCGGCGACATGTCGGTCATCGATGCGCTGATGACCCTCTATGCCAACCACCTCAACATTTCTCCCGAGACCGTCGACGATCCCAACCGCGATCGCTTCGTACTCTCCAAGGGCCACGCCATGGAGGCCTACTACGCGGTGCTCTGCCACGAGGGCTATCTGGACCTCGACGACGTCAAGGCCCGCTTCTCTAAGTTCGGCAGCCCCTACATCGGCCACCCCAACAACAAGCTCAAGGGCATCGAGATGAACTCGGGCTCGCTGGGTCATGGCCTGCCCGTGGCCGTCGGGATGGCGCTTGCCGGCAAGATGGATGGCCGCGACTACCGCGTCTACACCATCATGGGCGACGGCGAGCTTGCCGAGGGCTCGGTCTGGGAGGGCGCCATGAGCGGCGGCAACTACCAGCTCGATAACCTGTGCGCGCTCGTGGACCGCAACCGCCTGCAGATCAGCGGCAGCACCGAGGACGTCATGAAGCAGGATTCGCAGGAGGAGCGCTGGGCCGCCTTCGGTTGGAACGTGCTGTCCATTCCGGGCAACGACGTCCAGGCCATCGACGCCGCGCTGACGCTGGCCGCCGAGACCAAGGGTAAGCCCACGGTCATCATCCTCAACACAGTGAAGGGCTACGGCTCGCCGGTTATGGAGGACAAGGCCGCCTGGCATCATCACCTGCCCAACGATGAGGAATATGCCCAGATCATCGCCGATTTCGCTGCCCATAAGGAGGCCATCAATGGCTAACAAGATCGCCAACCGCAAGGCTATCTGCGACACGCTGCTCGAGGCCGCCGCAACCGATAAAGACATCGTCGTCCTGTGCTCCGACTCCCGCGGCTCTGCATCGCTCACGCCGTTCTTTGACCAGTATCCCCAGCAGTCCGTTGAGGTCGGCATTGCCGAGCAGGACCTGGTGAGCATCGCCGCCGGCATGGCCTCGTGCGGCAAGAAGGCCTGGGCCGCCTCGCCGGCGTCCTTTGTGACCACGCGCTCGTATGAGCAGTGCAAGGTCGACGTTTCGTACTCCAACACCAACGTCAAGCTCATCGGCATCTCGGGCGGCGTGTCCTACGGCGCCTTAGGCATGAGCCATCACTCCGCGCAGGATATCGCCGCCATGAGCGCGATTCCCAACATGCGCGTGTATCTGCCGAGCGATCGCTTCCAGACCGCCGAGCTCGTGCGTGCCCTGGTCGCCGACAACAAGCCGGCCTACATCCGCGTGGGCCGCAACCCGGTGGAGGACGTGTACACTGAGGACGAGTGCCCGTTCCAGATGGATCGCGCCACCTGGGTGCGCCGCGGCACCGATGTGACGATCGTCGCTACCGGTGAGATGGTCCGCCACGCCGTGGACGCCGCCGATCTGCTGGCCGAGCAGGGCATCTCGGCGACGGTGCTCGATATGTACTGCGTCAAACCGCTCGATGCCGAGGCCGTGATCGAGGCCGCCGGTGCCACGCGCGCCGTCGTGACCGTCGAGGAGCACAGTCCCTTCGGCGGCCTGGGTTCCATGGTCGCGCAGGTCGTGGGTGAGCACTGCCCGCGTCCGGTCAAGTGCCTCTCCCTGCCCGATGCGCCGGTCATCACCGGCACGAGCCCCGAGGTCTTCGCGCACTACGGCCTGACGGGCGAGGGAATCGCCAAGACGGTCGCCGAGGTCCTTCCCGCAGAGTAATTGGTGCATCGGGGACAGGTTTGCACCAATCCTTTTAGGTTGAATTCTGAGCAGGCCGGCTGCGCTCTCATGAGCCGGTCGGCCACTCGCTCCTTGTCCGTCGGGTTTTAGTTTTGAATCGACGGGGGAGACAGGAGAGTACATGAGCAAATACATCATCGGAATCGATCAGTCCACACAGGGTACTAAGGCGCTGCTGGTGGACGAGGGCGGCCATCTGATCCATCGCGCCGACCGCTCACATCGCCAGATTGTCAACGAGGCCGGCTGGGTGAGCCACGACCCGGCCGAGATCGCCGCCAACGTGCTGGCTGTGGCACGCACCGTGGTGGAGGAGACCAGGGTCGATCCGGCAGACATCGCCGGCGTTGGCATTTCCAACCAGCGCGAGACCACCGTTGCCTGGAGCCGCACGACGGGCGAGCCGCTGTGCGATGCCGTGGTGTGGCAGTGCGCCCGCGCCCGCGAGCTGTGCGACGAGCTGGCTGCGCGCGAAGGCGTGGCCGAGCTGGTGCGTGACACGACGGGTCTGGTGCTCTCGCCCTACTATCCGGCGGGCAAGATGGCCTGGATCCTCGCGAACGTTCCCGCGGCTGCCGAGGCCGCGGCGGCGGGCGAGCTGTGCCTGGGCACCATCGATGCCTGGGTGGTCTGGACGCTCACGGGCGGCGCGGAGTTCCGCTGCGACTGGTCCAATGCCAGCCGCACGCAGCTTTTTGACCTGCGCCGTGGCTGCTGGAGCGAGCCGGTGTGCGAGGCCTTTGGTGTCAATCCGGCGTGCCTGCCGCAGGTGACCGATTCCGATGGCCTGTTCGGTACAACGGACCTGGGCGGCTTTTTGCCGGCGCCCGTGCCCATCCACGGCGTGCTCGGCGACAGCCATGCCGCCTTGTTTGCCCAGGGCTGCCATAGCCGCGGCATGGCCAAGGCGACCTATGGCACCGGCAGCTCGGTCATGATGAACGTCGGCGACGAGTTTGTCGCCAGCTCGCACGGGCTTTCGAGCTCGCTTGCGTGGCGTATGGACGGTGTGACCGAGTATGTTCTCGAGGGCAACGTGAGCTACGCCGGCGCCGTCAAGACGTGGCTGCGCGACGACCTGGAGCTCATCAACAATCCCGAGGAAGTCACCGACCTGTGCTACGCCGCCAATCCGGCGAGCCGCGTCTACTTTGTGCCGGCGTTCACTGGCCTGGGCGCGCCGCACTGGGCGAGCGATGCCGAGGGCTGCGTCTTTGGCATGACGCGCACCACGGGCCGTGCGGAGTTCGTAAAGGCCGCCGACGAGTCGATCGCCTATCAGATCTTCGACGTGATCGATGCGATGGTCGAGGATTCGGGCGCGGCACTGGCCGAGCTTCGTGTTGACGGCGGTCCCACGCGCGACGCGTACCTGATGCAGTTTGAGAGCGACCTGGTCGGCTCGCCCATCCGCATTGCGAGCAACGACGAGATGAGCGGTCTGGGTGCGGCTTGGGCCTGCGGCATTGCGCTGGGCATGTACACGCGCGATGTCGTTGACGTCTACGGCGCCCGCGGCATCGTGGAGCCTGCCATGCCTGCCGACGAGCGAGCCAAAAAGATCGCCGGCTGGCGTCACGCCGTCGACGCGACCATCGCCTACACTGCCTAGGCGGCTGCGCGGCGCCCGCAGGCTATTCCCGGGTAGCTCATTTGGGACGGGGCTTTTTTGACTGGTATGATTGGTGCGATCATTCGAACCAGCTAAAAGAGCCCCGTCCTAAATTGACTACCGAGAGGAACTGCCATGGAGCGTATCGCGAGTTTTTCCGTTGACCATCTGCTGCTCGAGCCCGGCGTGTATGTGAGCCGCATCGACCGCGATCCGGCGACCGGCGCCGCCGTCACCACCTTTGATCTGCGCCTGACCACGCCCAACAAGGAGCCGGTCATGAACACGGCCGAGTGCCACACCATCGAGCACCTGGGCGCGACGTTCCTTCGCAACCATGCCGAGTGGTCGAGCCGCATTGTCTACTTTGGTCCCATGGGCTGCCGCACGGGCTTTTACCTCGTCGTGTTTGGCGAGGTGACGAGCGAGGAGATCCTGCCGCTCGTGCGTGAGCTGTTCGAGTTTGTCGCCGGCTTTGAGGGCGATGTCCCCGGTGCCGCTCCCGAGGAGTGCGGTAACTATCTGGACCAGAACCTCCCCATGGCAAACTGGCTCGCGCGTCGCTATCTCGACCGCGACCTGGCCGATATCGATGAGAAGCACCTGCATTATCAGCAGGCGTAAGGGCTTTATCGCCCAAAGCGCGCGCATTGGGCGCCTTCGCTTATGCGGGGGCGCCTTTTTGTTGAGTGGTCGGGACGAGCGTTCAAAATCGCTCATGTTTGTTCTAGAATGTTCGTATAGTCACATTTACGAACAGGAGCGAACATGCACATCTATTCTGTCAACGATCCCGAGTTCAAATCCTATGGCAACGTTTGGGATGACGTTCCGTCCGAGCTCACGTTGCTCGTGCTCGAGGCGCTCTCTGCCACGCCCATCCCCGAAGGCAGCAAGTACGTAGCAAGCGCGCCGGAGCTCGAGAGCGTCAAGGATGCCGACAAACTGGGTTTTCTCATGTTTGGCGGTCGTCCCTTCCAGCTCGGCTGGTGCAATGGCCACAACACGAAACTCAACTGTCTGGAGTATCACCGCGCCAGCGAATTCAACCTGGGCGCTCGCGACTTTATCCTGCTTGTGGCGCATCGCTGGGAGATCGAGGACGGCAAGCTCGACACCGCGTGCGTCAAGGCGTTCCGCGTGCCGGCGGGTACGGTTGTCGAGGTCTTCAACACCACGCTTCACTACACGCCGTGCATGGTCGACGGCGGCGGCTTCCAGGTGATGGTGGCGCTGCCCGCCGGCACCAACGGGCCGCGCCCCGAGGCCGCGGCCGACATGCCTGCGGTCGGCGACAGCTACTGCTACTGGAAGGCCGACAAGTGGGTTCTCTGCCACGCCGACAGCCCCAAGGCAGCCGAAGGCGGCTACGTAGGCCTCATCGGCAAAAACCTCGACATCACCTGCGACTAGAATCTTCTGTCTCGATCTGTAACATCTAGCGGGCTAAATCGCCTCTACCTGTTACAGATCGAGACAAACCGTAGAGGGCCGCCCGAAAAATCTCAATCTGTAACACCAAACCCGATTTTGACGGCCTAGCTGTTACAGATCAAGACAAACCGGCCCAAACCACCACAAAGGTACCTGTCCCCTTTGTGGTGGTTTGGGCAGGCGGGTATCAAAAAGTGTCAGACGGGGGCGGCCGGCAGGCGTCTGCGTGCGAAAAGAAGTGTCGACCTGCGCTGTTGCCGTTGAGCGGCGCACTGTTTGCAGGGATACTGAGCCTACGACAAACAACGTGTGAAAGGATCGATGCATGGCTTTCCGTAACGACTTCCTGTGGGGCGGCGCAACAGCTGCCAACCAGTGCGAGGGCGCCTACAACGTGGACGGCCGCGGCCTTGCCAACGTGGACGTGGCTCCGCACGGCCCCGAGCGCTATGCGGTGGTCTCCGGTCAGCGCAAGATGCTCGACTTCGAGGACGGCTATTACTATCCCGCGCAGACCGGCATCGATTTCTATCACCATTACAAGGAGGATATCGCCCTCTTTGCCGAGATGGGCTTTAAGACCTTCCGCATGAGCCTGGCGTGGACCCGCATTTTCCCCAACGGCGACGAGACCGAGCCCAACGAGGCCGGCTTGGCCTTTTACGAGGACGTATTCCGCGAGTGTCAGGCGCACGGCATCGAGCCGCTCGTGACCATCACGCACTTCGACTGCCCGATTCACCTCATCAAGGAGTACGGCGGCTGGCGCAACCGCAAGCTCATCGACTTCTATAAGAACCTCGCGACCACGATCTTTACCCGCTACAAGGGCCTGGTGAAGTACTGGCTTACCTTCAACGAGATCAATATGATTCTGCACCTGCCGTTTATGGGTGCCGGCCTGGTCTTTGAGGAGGGCGAGAACAAGGAGGCCGTCGAGTACCTGGCCGCCCACAACGAGCTCGTCGCCAGCGCTTGGGCAACCAAGATCGCCCACGAGATCGACCCCGAGGTCAAGATCGGCTGCATGCTCGCCGCGGGCAGCTACTATCCCTACAGCTGCCGTCCGGGCGACGTGCGTCAGGCACAGCTCGACAACCAGAACAACTACTTTTTTGTCGACGTCCAGAGCCGCGGCTACTACCCGGCCTATGCGCTCAAGAAGCTCGAGCGCCTGGGCATTGACGTCGGGATGACCGATGAGGATCGCGAGATCCTGGCCGCCAACACCGTCGACTTCATCAGCTTTAGCTACTACAGCACCCGCTGCTCTGCCGGTGCCGACAACCCCGATATCGAGCGCACCCAGGGCAACGCTTTCGCCGGCGCCAAGAACCCCTATCTGCAGGAGAGCCAGTGGGGCTGGGCTATCGATCCGCTGGGCTTCCGCATCACGCTCAACGACCTGTACGACCGCTATCAGAAGCCGCTGTTTGTGGTTGAGAACGGTCTGGGCGCCAAGGATGTTGTCGAGGAGGATGGCTCCATCAACGACGACTACCGTATCGACTACCTGCGCCAGCACATCGCTGCCATGCGCGACGCGGTGACCGAGGACGGCGTGGACCTTTTGGGCTACACCACCTGGGGCCCGATCGACCTCGTCTCTGCCGGCACCGGCGAGATGTCCAAGCGCTACGGCTTTATCTACGTCGACCGCGACGACGCGGGCAACGGAACCCTCAAGCGTTCCAAAAAGAAGAGCTTCGACTGGTACAAACACGTCATCGAGACGAACGGCGAGGACCTGGCCTAAGGCTTCCCAACAACCATAGCCTCCTAACCAAAACGCCCGGCGAGCAGTTAATGCCCGCCGGGCGTTTTGTTAAAAGAAGTGAAAGCACTCATTGGGGACGTACTTAAATGAGTGCCCGCAGAATGAGAGTGGATAATCTCCCGTTTTTAGCCTGTTTGTGGGCTCAAAGTGGGAGATTATCCACTCTCGCCATTTGGGCGTCCAAAAATCCTCGCTCATTTTGTCTTAGTCATTGGGGACGTTCTTAAACGACTAGTCGCTGGCGACGTCCGGGACTGCGGACGATTTCTTGGACCGCTACGCGGCCCTTCCCAGCGCGGCGCG
>URDI01000055.1:0-11840 GCA_900546475.1 uncultured Collinsella sp. | reverse complement strand
ACACTTTTCTAGAGAATATTACGGACTGTCCGATGGAAGAATCTAAAGCGCTTGAGCGCGGCGCCGGCGGCGTCGATGGCACGCTGACTGCGAATCACGCGGACGCGGCAGCCCTCGGGCATGCTGCGGGGCACGCGACATTCGATGATGTCGCCCGCGGCGGCATCATCGGTAGCGATAGTGGTTAGGAACTGGTCAAACTCGTTATCGTGGCGAAGCTCCAGCAGGTCGCCCTTGCCCACGGGCTCAAACAGCTCAATGCGGGCGATGGCGGCGCGGCGACGGCGGTCGTCGGGCTTGAGGCCGCGCACATCGCGGTTGGCCGGGCGGCTGCCCAGCACCGTGCCCACGATCTGGCCGCGGTTGTTGGAACGCTCATAGCTCATCATCTCGTCGCCCGAGGTGCCGTCCTGATAGGCGTGCGTAAAGTCGCGGTTAAAGCAGCGCTTGAGCTGGCGCTGGCGGGCGGCTTTCTCGTCCTTGGCAACGGTGGTTCCGGCCAGCATGTCATCAATCTGATGACGATACACGTCGACGATGGAATACACGTAATCGGGCGCCTTCATGCGGCCCTCGAGCTTGAGCGACGCGGCGCCGGCGTCATACAGGCGGCGAACAAGTTGTGAAGTGTTGGTGTCACGCGGGCACAGCGCGCGCTCGCGACCGGCAGGGGAGAGCGAGCGGCCGTTCTCGTCGATCAGCTCGTAGGGCAGGCGACAGGGTTGAGCGCACATGCCGCGGTTGGCCGAGCGGCCCGCCATGGCAAAGCTCGAAAGCAGACACAGGCCAGAGTAGCAAAAGCAGATGGCGCCATGGCTAAAGACCTCAAGGTCCACATCGGGCGCGGCATCGTGAATGGCGGCAATCTCGTCGATGGAAAGCTCGCGCGAGAGGGTCACGCGGTCGGCGCCTTGCTCGCGGCACCAAAGGGTTCCGCGGTCGTCGTGGATGTTCGCCTGGGTCGAGATATGCGTCTCGATGCCGGGCATGGTGCGCTTGACCTCAAAGAACAGGCCCCAGTCCTGGATGATGAAGGCGTCGGCGCCCAGCGTGGAGCAGCGATGGATGAGCTGCAGCACATCGCTCATCTCGGATTCCTTGATGATGATGTTGACCGTGACGTAGACGCGCGAGCCGGCCAGATGCGCGGCGCGGCAGGCCTGCTCAAAGGCCTCGTCGGTAAAGTTGGTGGCCTTGCGGCGTGCGTTGAAGCTGCCCATGCCGCAGTAGATGGCGTCTGCCCCGGCGGCGAGTGCGGCGGCAAAGGGCTCGGGCCCTCCGGCGGGCGCCAAAAGCTCGGGTCTGCGGTTGGTGGTTCGACTGGCGGTTGCGGTCATATCCTGCCTTTCAAAATGCTCAGATACTCAAAAGTATAGTGGTGCCGTCGCGGCAGGCGATGCCCGTGCTCTAAGCGGGATAAAGTCTTCAGCAGCTTGGACTGGCTGCTCCACATGAGAACCGTTCAGCGGTCCGGGGAAACCGTTGGGCGATAAAATATTCTCGCAACGTGATAATAATCTTGCATCGCGCGGAAACCTTGAGTACTATCCCAATCAAGCGCGGTGTTCAGACCGAACTGTGCCTCCCGGTGTGAACGCCGCGCTCCCGTTCCCTTTTACTTGTAAGGAGAAAAACATGAGCAAGACCGTCGTGTCTTCCGATAACGCACCCGCAGCCATCGGCCCGTATTCCCCCGGTATCCAGACTGGCAACATGGTGTTTCTGTCCGGCCAGCTGGGCATCGATCCCGCGACCGGCAAGCTGCCCGAGGGTGTCGAGGCCCAGGCCAAGCAGTCCCTCGCCAACGTCGAGGCTCTGCTGACCGCTGCCGGCGCCACGTTTGCCGATGTCGTCAAGACCACGGTCTACCTGGCCGACATCGCCGACTTTGCCGCCGTGAACGAGATTTACGCCTCCAAGTTCGAGGCTCCGTTCCCCGCGCGCAGCGCTTTCCAGGTTGCCGCCCTTCCGGCTGGCGGTCTGGTCGAGATCGAGGTTGTCGCCGCTCTCTAAGGTGTTGGTAACAACTAAACATGACATGCAAAAAGACCCTGCAGCGCGTGCGAGCTGCAGGGTCTTTTGTCAAGCGATGCGACAAAAATGATCCGTTTCCCTTCGTCCCCAAGGGATCACGTTTAGCCCTCCTTGCGGACTTTTTGCAGGTAGCGGTACACGCTGGGCTCCGAGATGCCCAACGCGGTGGCAGCGCAGGCCACGGCGCCCTTGAGCATGAACACCCCGTTGCCGTTGAGGTGGCGAATGACGTCCACGCGGTCGCTCTGACCAAGCGACGCTACATCCAGCCCGCGCGCGCTCAGCAACTCGGCAATGCTGCGGTCGATGAGCTCCTGGGTGGACTCCGAAAGGCTTTCGACCTCGATAGGGGCGGGCTCCGTGCGCGTCGGCGCTGCGTCGAAGCACGCCATGAGCTGCTGCGCCATGGCGTTGATGGAGCGTACGGTCGAGAGGTCGGTGTTGACGCAGAGCATACCGACGATCTCGTCATCCTCGCGGATAAAGAACGTCGCGGACTCCAACGTCTTGCCGCCGGCACCGCGCCCCTCGTAGCCCGTAATAAACGGCAGGTCGCGATACTTGGGGTCGTGCATGATCTTGAGCGCCAGATCGGTGGCAGGACCGCCGACCTTGCGGCCGCTCACGATGCCGTTGCGAATATCGACGATGGCGTGGTCGGGATCCGAGAAATCGTGCAGCACGATTTCGCTGTTCTTACCGAGTATCTGCTCCAGGAAATCGACCATCGGCAAAAAGCGGCGTACGGTCTCGTTCACGGGCAACTCCTTTGGGTGAAATCGGAAATGTTCATAACAATTTTTTCTCATGGTAACACGGTGTCTATTGACTCGCATATTCGCAGGTACATTGCGTAATACAGACGAGCGGTATGATTTTGGCGGTAAACGGTTGACCAAAAGAAAAGTTAGATGTTATTTTGACCGGACACTTTCCTGACCTGCGGAAATGCATTGTCTCAGCTCAAGAATAGTCTGATAACAAAAAATTATTATTGAGAATGAGAACCATCTTTAATACGATATGCAACGAAGGCACAACCTCAACCCCGCACTGCGTCACAATAGAGCGTTAGATGCGAAAACAACTATTTCGAGGATTGGTGGTCAAATGACCCAGGAGACGGTTACGAACGGCACTGAAGCCCTGTTCACTCGTGAAGGCATGCCTCCCGTTAAGGAAATGATCCCGTGTGCCCTTCAGCACGTACTGGCTTCGTTTGCCGGTATCATCACCCCGGCTGTCATCATGGCCGGCGTCTACGGCTTTAATAGCCAGCAGAGCACTGACATCATTCAGGTTGCGCTCATTCTTTCGGCAATCGACACGGCCCTTCAGGCCTTCGCTCCCTTCCGCCGCATCGGCGGCGGCCTGCCCATCGTCATGGGCGTCTCGTTCGCGTTCCTGCCGGCCCTGCAGGCCATGGGTGCCTCGGGCTTTAGCTTTGGTGCGCTGCTGGGCGGCGAGATTGTCGGCGGTGCCGTCGCGGTCCTCTTTGGTCTGGCCTACAGCAAGATTAAGTGGCTGTTCCCGCCCGTCGTGACCGGTACGGTCATCTTCTCCATCGGCGTTTCGCTGTATCCCACGGCCGTCAAGTACATGGCCGGCGGCATGGGCACGCCGCTGTGGGGCACCCCGCAGGCCTGGTGCGTCGCTCTTATCACCTTCGCCGTGGTCTTTGCGCTCGCCAACTTTGGCAAGGGCACGCTCAAGCTGGGCTCCGTGTTCTTTGGCATGATCGTTGGCATGATCGTCTCCATCCCCTTCGGCATGATCGACTTCTCAAGCGTCGCCACCGCTCAGGTCTTCGCCCTTCCCAAGCTCATGCCCTATGCGCTCGAGTTTGATCCCGAGGTCTGCATTACCCTCGCCGTCGTGTTCCCCATGGTTGCCATCCAGGTTATCGGTGACGTCTCCGCCGCCTGCCTGGGCTCCATCGACCGTATGCCCACCGAGCGCGAGCTCTCCGGCGCTATCGTGTCCCAGGGCCTCACTTCTATGGTCGGCGGCCTGCTGGGCGGTCTTCCCACCAGCGCCCTTGGCCAGAACGTGGGCATCATCTGCTCCAACAAGGTCGTCAACAAGTGGGTCTTTGTGATCATCGCGGCCGTCTTTGCCATTGCCGGTCTGTTCCCGCAGCTCTCTGCCGTCCTTTCCGCTATCCCGCAGCCCGTCATCGGCGGCGCGACCGTCGGCGTCTTTGGCACCATCACCATGAACGGCGTGCGCATGTTCACCCGCGAGGGCCTCACGCAGCGCACTACCACCATCGTCGGTACCTCCGTCGTCTTTGGCCTGGGTATCTGGATGGCCAGCGGTTGCCTTGCCGGCGAGGGTATGCCCGCCTGGGTGTCCACCGTCATCGGCTCCAATGCCGTAACCCCCACCGCCATCATGGCCATTGTCCTTAACCTGATCCTTCCGCAGACGCCGGTCGTGGCTCAGCACATCGATGCTGCCAAGGACGCTGCCGTGGATCTGGTCTTGCCCGAGAGCAAGAAGTAGCCAATTCGGTGCTATTCGTCGGCGGACGCATCGCCTCGTCCGCCGACGTCATGCGGCGCCAAGCCGCACTTCAAAGGGTTCGTCCCTTTGGTGAAGCGTTGACGGGAGAGGGCCCGTTTCCGGTGTAGGCCGGCGCTTCGCACTTCCGCTATGTCAGAGGTGTCAAACCCCGCCCCTGATGTTGAAGGGAGCATTCATGCTTCTGGTCGCTAACGGTTCCGTCTTTACTCGCAACGCTCAGACCCCGTTCATTCCAAACGGTGCGGTCGCCATTGACGGAGATACGATCGTCGAAGTGGGCCCCGAGTGCGAGCTCAAGGTCAAGTACCCGGATGCCGAGTACGTCGACGCCCAGGGCAACCTCATCATGCCCGGACTCATTAACTGCCACACCCACATCTACTCGGGTCTGGCCCGCGGCCTTGCCATTAAGGGCTGCAACCCCACCAACTTCCTGGAGAATCTTGAGCAGCAGTGGTGGAAAATCGACGACAACCTGACGCTCGACGGCACCAAGGCCAGCGCCTATGCCACGATTCTTGACTCCATCCGCGATGGCGTCACCACGATCTTCGATCACCACGCGAGCTTCTGCGAGATTCCGGGGAGCCTCTTTACCATTAAGGACGCCGCTCAGGAGTTGGGCATGCGTTCGTGCCTGTGCTACGAGGTCTCCGACCGCCGCGGCCAGGAAAAGTGCGACCAGGCCATTGCCGAGAACGCCGAGTTTGTCCAGTGGGCCGCCAAGGAGCGTCGCGATAACGACAACCACATGATTGCCGCCATGTTTGGCGGACATGCCACCTTTACGCTTTCGGACGAGACCATGGATAAGATGGCCGAGGCCAACAATGGCCTGACCGGCTTCCACATCCATGTGTGTGAGGGCATGAATGACGTGTGGGACTCCCGCCTCAACCGCGGCGGCATCAGCCCCGTCGAGCGCCTGCTGCAGCACAACCTGCTGGGTCCCGACACCATGCTCGGCCACTGCATCCACGTGACGCCTGCCGAGATGGATATCGTCAAGGAGTCCGGTACCTGGCTCGTCAACAACCCCGAATCCAATATGGGCAACGCCGTGGGCTGCGCCCCCGTGCTCGAGTTCTTCCGCCGCGGTATCCCCGTGTGCATGGGCACCGACGCCTACACCCACGATATGCTCGAGAGCCTCAAGGTCTTCCTGATCATTCAGCGCCACAACGCCGCCATGCCCAACGTGGGCTGGTGCGAGGCCATGACCATGCTGTTCGAGAACAACGCCAAGATGGCGAGCAAGTACTTCGATCGCAAGCTCGGTGTGCTCGAGGCCGGCGCTGCCGCCGACGTCATCGTCATGGACTACAAGCCCTTTACGCCGCTGAGCGAGGAGAACATTGACGGCCACATGCTCTTTGGCATGATGGGCAAAAACTGCCGCACCACCATCATCAACGGCCGCGTCCTGTACAAGGATCGTGAGTTCGTTGGGATTGATGAGGACAAGATCAACGCGTGGACCATGGCCGAGTCCAAGAAGCTCTGGAGCACGCTCAACGATCGCGTGTACTAATTCCAATTGGAGATTCGCGCGCGTCGGATGTTTCGCCGCATCCGACGCGCGCATAGGCGGCCTCCGCGGGGTCGCCGGCGCTGTGCTAGCGCTACACCGTATTTGCGCCCGTCGCGCGGTCTCGCCGGGCGTTACAGAGAGGAGCTCACTATGAGCGACATCATGAGGCCGATCCCGTTTTCGCAGCTGATGAACTGGATCATCGAGGAGCACAAGACCCAGGACGCCATCTTTGGCGTGCGTAAGATGGTCACGACCAACCAGGAGGGTGCGCTTCCCATTTTTGACGAGCGCATCGAGACTCCGTTTGGCCCGGCTGCCGGTCCCAATACGCAGCTGGCCCAGAACATCGTGGCCTCTTATGTGGCCGGTTCTCGCTTCTTTGAGCTCAAGACCGTCCAGGTTATGGACGGCGAGGAGCTTTCCCGTTGCGTCAACAAGCCCTGCATCGTGGCTCAGGACGAGTGCTACAACTGCGAATGGTCGACCGAGCTCGAGGTTCCGCAGGCCTTTGCCGAGTACGTGAAGGCATGGTTTGCCTGTCACCTGATCGCTCGCGAGTACGGTCTGGGCAGCCCGGACGGCTTTGTCTTCAACATGTCGGTGGGCTATGACCTGGAGGGCATTAAGAGCCCCAAGGTCGACGCCTACATCGAGGGCATGAAGGATGCCAGCGGCTCCGACGTCTGGAACGAGTGCCGTGCCTGGGCGCTTGCCAACCTAGACAAGTTTGAGCATGTCGACGCCGCATTTGTCGAGTCCATCCCGGCGCGCGTCTCCAACTCCATCACCGAGTCTACCCTGCACGGCTGCCCGCCCGCCGAGATCGAGCGCATTGCGACCTACCTCATCACCGAGAAGGGCCTCAATACCTACATCAAGTGCAACCCCACGCTGCTGGGCTATGAGTTTGCCCGCCAGCGCCTCAACGAGCTGGGCTTTGACTACATCGTCTTCGATGACACGCACTTCCGCGAGGACCTGCAGTGGGCCGATGCCGTGCCTATGTTCGAGCGCCTGATTGCCCTGTGCGCCGAGCGGGGCCTGGAGTTTGGCGTCAAGCTCACCAACACCTTCCCCGTCGACGTGACGAGGAACGAGCTGCCTTCCACCGAGATGTATATGTCCGGCCGTTCGCTGTTCTCGCTGACCATCGAGGCTGCCCGCCGCATTACCGAGCAGTTCGATGGCAAGCTGCGCATCAGCTACTCCGGCGGTGCCACGGTCTACAACATCCGCGCCCTGTACGATGCCGGCATTTGGCCCGTCACCCTGGCGACCGACGTGCTCAAGCCCGGTGGCTACGAGCGCTTTAGCCAGATGGCCGGCGAGTTTACCGATCTGGACGGCAAACCGTTCGCGGGCGTCTCTCTCGAGGCCGTGACCGCGATCCAGACCGACTCGCTCACCAACCCGCTCTACAAGAAGCCGCTACGCCCGCTGCCCGATCGCAAGGTCGCCGGCAAGAGCCCGCTTTCCGACTGCTTTACCACGCCGTGCCGCACGAGCTGCCCCATCCAGCAGGATATCCCTGCCTATCTGGCGGCTGTTGACGAGGGCCGCTACGAGGACGCGCTCAACATCATCATCGAGCGCAACGCCCTGCCGTTCATTACCGGTACCATCTGCCCGCATCCCTGCGGCCGTGCCTGCGAGCGTGCATTCTATGAGCCCGAGGGCGCCCAGATTCGCGCCAGCAAGCTCAAGGCCGCCCGCGAGGCCATGACCGCCGTGCTGCCCAAGCTGCGCGCCCAGGCCATTGCCAACGACGCCGAGCGCAACGTTGCCGTTATCGGCGGCGGCCCGGCCGGTCTGGCGACGGCGTTCTTCCTGACGCGCGCCGGCGTGCCCGTCACCATCTTTGAGGCCCGCGACTCTCTCGGCGGCGTGGTCCGTCACGTGATCCCCGAGTTCCGTATCGCGAGCGACGATATCTCCCACGATGCCGAGCTCTGTCTGGCCTTTGGCGCCAAGGTGCAGCTCAACGCCCGCGTGGAGTCCATTGACGAGCTCAAGGCCCAGGGCTTTACCGACGTAGTCGTGGCCACCGGTGCCTGGATGCCCGGCTCTGCGGGCTTGGGCGAGGGTGCCGAGCTCGACGTGCTGGAGTTCCTCGAGGCCGCCAAGAAGGGCGAGAAGCTCGAGCTGGGCGAGGACGTCGTGGTCATTGGCGCCGGCAACACTGCCATGGACGCGGCCCGCGTGGCCAAGCGCCTGGCTGGCGTGAAGAACGTGCGCCTGGTGTATCGCCGTACCAAGAAGCAGATGCCCGCCGACGAGGAAGAGCTCGATCTTGCTCTTGCCGACGGCGTTGAGTTCTGCGAGCTGCTGGCGCCCAAGGCGCTCAACGGTGCCGTGCTGACCTGCGATGTTATGGAGCTTGGCGAGCCGGATGCAAGCGGCCGTCGCAGCCCCGTCGCCACGGGCGAGACCGTCGAGCTTTCCGCCACCACGGTGATCTGCGCCGTGGGCGAGGGCATCGACGCCAGCCTGTACGATGCCGCGGGCGTCGAACACGACCGTCGCGGTCGCCTTGCCGCCACCTCTACCGGCGTCGAGGGCGTCTGGGCTGCGGGCGACTGCCGCCGCGGTCCTGCCACCGTGGTCGAGGCTATTGCCGACGCCGCCGAGGTCGCCCGTGCCATCGCCGGCGTGGACTTTAACAAGTACGCCGACTGCAACGAGCAGGCCGGCCGCGAGGACACCTGCTACGAGCGCAAGGGATCGCTGTGCCGCGACAAGCGCAACTGCACCAAGACCCGCTGCCTGGGCTGCGGCTCGGTGTGCGAGGTCTGCTGCGACGTGTGTCCCAACCGCGCCAACGTGGCAATTAAGGTGCCGGGCCTGGCCAAACATCAGGTCGTCCACGTCGATGGCATGTGCAACGAGTGCGGCAACTGCGCCGTATTCTGCCCCTACCAGGAGGGTCGTCCCTACAAGGACAAGCTCACCCTGTTCTGGAGCGAGCAGGACATGGAGAACTCCGAGAACGAGGGCTTCCTGGCTGTGGACGAGGACCACTTTAAAGTCCGCGTCGCCGGCACGGTCCGCACCGTCTCGGTCGATGCCGTCAACACCGGTCTGCCCGAGGCCGTCCGCCTGACCATCAAGGCCGTGCGCGACAACTATTCGTACCTCCTTAAGAAATAGGCGAGTCTCTTATGGCCAAATCCATTCAACATAACGTGGCCTACGTTGCCTGCGGAAGCGGTTGCGCCTCCGCAGGCGGCGACGCCCGCTGCAGCGAAGGCTGCATTGGCTGTGGCGCCTGCGTCACGGCCTGCCCCCACGGTGCCATTGCGCTGGTCGATGGCATCGCCCGCGTGGATCGCTCCAAGTGCACGGGCTGTGGCCTGTGCGGCATGGCGTGTCCACAGCGCGTGATTGCCTTCGTTCCCGGCTACCAGAACATCCTGGTGCGCTGCAACAACACCGACAAGGGCGCCATTGCGCGCAAGATCTGCGACACGAGCTGCATCGGTTGCGGCATGTGCGCCAAAAAGTGCCCTGCCAGCGCTATCCGCATCGAGGACAACTGCGCCCATATCGACGGCGCGGACTGCCTGTCGTGCGGCATGTGCGCCGTCGTCTGCCCGCATGGCGCCATCCACGACCGCACCGGCATCGCCGCCGGCGTGTAGAAGGGAATCACCATGGCACAGGAATTCACTTTTACCGTTAACGGCGTCGAGCGCACGACGACTCAGAACAAGCCGCTGCTCCGCTACTTGCGCGACGACCTGCATATCCATTCCGCCAAGGACGGCTGCTCCGAGGGCGCCTGCGGTACCTGCACCATCCATGTGGACGGCGCGGCCGTGAAGGCGTGCGTGCTGACCACCGCTCTTGCCGCCGGACGCGACATCGTGACCGTCGAGGGCCTGCCCCAGGACGTGCGCGAGGCCTTTGTGTATGCCTTTGGCGCTGTGGGCGCCGTGCAGTGCGGTTTTTGCATCCCCGGCATGGTCATGGCGGGTGCAGCGCTCATCGCCGAGGACCCCGAGCCCACCGAGGAGCAGATCAAGTACGCCATCCGCGGCAACGTCTGCCGTTGCACCGGCTACAAAAAGATCATCGAGGGCATTTCGCTGGCAGCTGCGGTGCTCCGCGGCGAAAAGCAGATCGACGAGGACCTGGAGCGCGGCGACGACTACGGCGTGGGCAAGCGCGCCTTCCGTATTGACGTGCGCAAGAAGGTGCTCGGCGAGGGCAAGTATCCCGATGACATCGACGAGCTCGATCAGCCGGGTCTGACCTACGCCAGCGCCGTGCGCTCCAAGTATCCGCGCGCCCGTGTGCTCTCCATCGATACCTCCAAGGCCGAGGCCCTGCCCGGTGTGGTGGGTATCCTGCGCGCCGAGGACGTGCCGGTCAACCAGGTCGGCCACCTTATCCAGGACTGGGACGTCATGATCGCCCAGGGCGATATCACCCGCTGCGTGGGCGATGCCATTGTGCTGGTGGTTGCCGAGGACGAAGCGACGCTCGAGAAGGCTAAGAAGCTCGTAAAGATTGATTACGAGCCGCTGGAGCCCGTGCGTAACATTGTCGAGGCCAGGGCTGCTGACGCCCCGCGCCTGCACGACAGCTTCTTTGCCTTCGGCAACACGGTGGAGCTCAAGGACAACGTGTGCCAGAGCCGCCATGTGACGCGCGGTGACGCCGCCAAGGCGCTGGCAGAGAGCGCGTTTACCGTGACGCAGCGCTTTACCACGCCCTTTACCGAGCATGCCTTCTTGGAGCCCGAGTGCGCCGTCGCCTTCCCGTACAAGAACGGCGTCAAGGTGCAGTCGACCGACCAGGGTGCCTACGATACGCGCAAAGAGTGCGCCCACATGTTTGGCTGGGATAGCGAACCCGAGCGTGTGGTCGTCGAGACCATGCTCGTGGGTGGCGGCTTTGGCGGCAAGGAGGACGTTTCGGTCCAGCACCTGGCCGCGCTCGCCGCATATAAGTTCCAGCGTCCTGTGAAGTGCAAGCTCACGCGTGCCGAGTCGCTCGCTTTCCATCCCAAGCGTCATGCGATGGACGGCACCTTTACGCTGGGCTGCGACGCCGAGGGCATCTTTACCGGCCTGGACTGCGAGATCAACTTTGACACCGGCGCCTACGCGTCGCTGTGCGGCCCGGTGCTCGAGCGCGCCTGCACGCATGCCGTCGGCCCCTACAAGTACCAGAACACCGACATCCGCGGCTTCGGCTACTACACTAACAACCCGCCTGCCGGCGCGTACCGTGGCTTTGGCGTTTGCCAGTCCGAGTTTGCACTCGAGAGCCTGATCGACCTACTGGCCGAGAAGGTCGGCCTGGATCCGTGGGAGATCCGCTACCGTAACGCCATCGAGCCGGGCGAGGTTTTGCCCAACGGCCAGATCGCCGATTGCTCCACGGCGCTTAAGGAGACGCTGCTCGAGGTCAAGGATGCCTATTACGCGCATCCCGGACACGCCGGTATCGCCTGCGCCATGAAGAACGCCGGCGTGGGCGTGGGCCTGCCCGACGCCGGTCGCTGCAAGATTCGCGTCGAGGACGGCGTGGCGGTGGTCTATGCCGCCACGTCCGACATCGGCCAGGGCTGCAACACGGTCTTTTTGCAGGACGTTGCCGAGGCGTGCGGTCTGCCGCTGAGCTGCATTGCCAACGGCGAGTGCTCCACCGAGAACGCTCCCGACTCCGGCACCACGTCTGGCTCGCGCCAGACGGTCGTGACCGGCGAGGCCGTGCGCGGCGCCGCCTTCCTGCTGCGCGA
>URDI01000054.1:0-12607 GCA_900546475.1 uncultured Collinsella sp. | reverse complement strand
CCGCTGTCGAGCTTTTTGCGCGCCAGCATCGCCGGCCGCCCCGGCCTGGAGATGAAGGGCAAGGAGTTCCGACGTCGCGTCAAGGAGCTCGCGGCCGAGCTTAACATGGATACCTCCTACCTCAACCGTGAGCTGGGCGTGGGCTTCTCGGGCGGCGAGAAAAAGAAGGTCGAGATGCTCCAGCTTCTGCTGCTGCAGCCCAAGCTCGCCATCCTAGACGAGACCGACTCCGGCCTGGACGTCGACGCGCTTTCCACCGTCAGCCACGGCATGGACGCCTACCGCAAGAGCTGCGACGGCTCCATGCTCATCATCACGCACAACACGCGCATCCTGGAGCACTTGGATGTCGACCGCGTCCACGTTATGGTCAAGGGTCACATCGTGCGCGAGGACGACGCCTCGCTCATCCCCTGGATCGACAAGAACGGCTTTGAGACCTTTGAGCGCGAGGCCGCCGAGCAGCGCGCCCAGGCCGAGGCCGCCGCTGCCGAGCAGCAGGCGTAAAGGGGCGACGTAATGACCAAGAACCGCACCGAGGTCGCGGACATCGACCGCAGCCTCTACGACTTCACCTATGGCGAGGAGGGATTCGAGCGCCTCGACGCCGGCATCACGCCCGACATCGTGCGCGAGATCAGCGCCAAGAAGGACGAACCGCAGTGGATGCTCGACCTGCGCCTCAAGTCCCTCGAGATCTTCAACCGCTTCCCCGATCCGACGTGGGGCCCCTCCATCGAGGGCCTGGACATGGACAACATCGTCACCTACGTCAAGCCCAACACCGACCAAAAGCACGACTGGGAGTCGGTGCCCGACGACATCAAGAACACCTTTGAGCGCCTGGGCATCCCCGAGGCCGAGCGCAGCTACCTGGCGGGCGTCGGCGCGCAGTACGACTCCGAGCTGGTCTACCACAACATGCAGGACACCGCGTCCAAGATGGGTATCGTCTATTCCGGCATCGAGGAGGCCCTGCACGACCCGCAGTGGGAGCCGCTCATCCACGAGAAGTTTATGACGCTCATCCCGCCCACCGACCACAAGTTTGCGGCCCTGCACGGCGCCGTATGGTCGGGCGGCTCGTTTGTCTACGTGCCCAAGGGCACCAAGTTGGACTTCCCGCTGCAGAGCTACTTCCGCCTTAACGCCAAGGGCGCCGGCCAGTTTGAGCACACGCTCATCATCGTCGAGGACGACGCCGACCTGCACTTCATCGAGGGTTGCTCCGCGCCCAAGTACAACGTTGCCAACCTCCACGCCGGCGCCGTCGAGCTCTTTGTGGGCAAGCGTGCGCACCTGCGCTACTCGACCATCGAGAACTGGTCCAAAAACATGTACAACCTCAACACCAAGCGTGCGCGCGTGGACGAGGATGGCGACATAGAGTGGATCAGTGGCTCCTTCGGCAGCCACGTGGGCTACCTCTACCCCATGAGTGTGCTCAACGGCCGCCGCGCCCGGTCGAGCTTTACCGGCATCACCTTTGCCGGCGCCGGGCAGAACCTCGATACCGGTTGTAAGGTCGTGCTCAACGCCCCCGAGACCTCGGCAACCGTCGAGACCAAGGGCATCTCCAAGAGCGGCGGCATTCAGACCTTCCGCAGCTCCATCGTGGCCACGCCCAAGGCCGAGGGTTCCAAGGCAACCGTGAGCTGCCAGTCGCTCATGCTCGACGACCAGAGCCGCTCCGACACCATCCCCGCCATGGACATCCGCGCCAAGAACGTCGACATCGGCCACGAGGCCACCATCGGCCGCATCGGCGACGACAAGGTGTTCTACCTGATGAGCCGCGGCATCTCGGAGGAAGAGGCCCGCACCATGATCGTCAACGGCTTTGCCAACCCGGTCTCCAAGGAGCTGCCGCTGGAGTACGCCGTCGAGATGAACAACCTGATCAAGCTCGAGATGGAAGGAGCGATCGGATAATGAAACAGGAAACCAACGCCGCTGCTACCACACTCGAGCAGGTCAACGCGATGCCGGCTGCCACTTGGGGCTGGCTCAAGATGAACCAGACCAAGCTTGAGCTTTCGGACGAGCTTGCCGCCGCTCCCGCCGACGCCGTTGAGGTCGAAGGCTTGGACGAGCAGTTTGCCGGCGCTGCCGACGCGTTTGGCACCGCCATGAACGCCATGGCCGAGCGCTTCCCCGAGCGCCGCGCCTCCGCCCCCGGCGACGCTGCCGACCGTGCCCGCATCACGCCCGAGACCGAGCTCGACGCGCCCGCCACCTCTGTCTACCAGGCCGGCGCCATCAAGCTCGAGGAGGAGCTCTCCCCTGCCGAGGCCTTCGAGACCGGCATGGGCGAGGCTGCCTATGCGTATCTGACCGAGCACGCCACCAAGCGCATCGTCATCGATGTTCCCGCCTACCAGCACGCCGCCGTTACCGTGCGCGTGAGTGGCGTCGACGCAGCGGCTGCGATTGCCGCCATCGACGTCGTCGCCCGCCCGCAGGCAACGCTCGACCTCGCCCTAGCCCTGGACTCCCCCGTTGCCGGCGAGGGCGTCGTGGGCTCCGTGCTGCGTGTGTGCGCCCACGAGTACGCCACCGTCAACGTGACCTGCACGCAGACACTCGACGACAGCTGGATCGCACTCGACGACACCGGCCTGTTCCTGGACGAGGGCGCGCGCGTCAACGTGCAGCACACTGTCCTGGGTGCCGGCGCCAGCGCCACCGGCCTTGCCGGCGACCTGCTGGGCGATACCGCCAAGGTGACCATCGATACCGATTACCTGGGCGCCCGCGAGCAGGTGCGCGACTTTAACTACGAGCTGCGCCACCGCGGTCGCAAGACCGAGTGCGAGATCGACGCCAACGGCGTGCTGACCGGCACGTCCAAGAAGGTCTACCGCGGCACCATCGACCTCGTGCACGGCTGCAAGGGTGCCGTCGGCACCGAACGCGAAACCGTGCTGCTGGCCAACAAGGGCGTCGACAACAAGACCGTCCCCGTCATCCTCTGCGACGAGGACGACGTCGCCGGCAACCACGGCGCTACCATCGGCCACGTCCGCGACGAGCAGCTGTTCTACCTCGCCTGCCGCGGCCTTGACCAAAGCGCCGCCGAGGACCTGTTCATCCGCGCCAAGCTGGAGGACGCCGCGCTTTCCGCCACCGACGAGCGCACCCGCGCCGCCGTCGTCCGCCTGGGCAACAACCTGATCGATAACTTTGAAGAGGAGCTCGCATGATCGACACCGAGCACGTTAAATGCGATACCTGCACCGCACCGGAGCCTATGGTGCTCGACGCCAGCGACGAGGCTTCGCGCGGCTGGCCCACCGTGGACATCGAGACAAACCCCTACAAGGGCCAGTTCCCGCTGTTCCAGCAACACCTCGAGATCGCCTTCCTCGATAGCGCTGCCACCGCGCAGCGCCCTGCCTGCGTGCTCGACGCCGAGCGCGACTTCTACCAGCGCATGAACGCCAACCCCCTGCGCGGCCTGTACTCGCTGTCCGTCGAGGCCACCGAGGCCATCGCGAAGGTGCGCCAGCAGATCGCCGACCTCATCGGCGCCCCCCAGGCCAACGAGGTCGTCTTCACCCGCAACACGAGTGAGTCGCTCAACCTGGTCGCCAAGAGCTTTGCACCCACGGTGTTGGAGCCCGGCGACGAGGTCGTCATCACCATCATGGAGCACCACTCCAACCTGATTCCGTGGCAGCAGGTCTGCCGCGAGACCGGCGCCAAGCTCGTCTACCTCTACCCCACCAAGACCGGTCAACTCACCACCGAGGAGGTTCTGTCCAAGGTGGGCCCCAAGACCAAGATATTGGCCGTGGGCCAGGTCTCTAACGTCCTGGGCGTTGAGAACCCGGTCAAGAACCTCGGCAAGCTCGTACACAAGTACGGCGGCTATCTGGTCGTCGACGGCGCGCAGTCGCTGCCGCACATGCCGGTCGATGTGGCCGACTTGGGAGCCGACTTCTTTGCCTTTAGCGCCCATAAGGCCATGGGTCCCATGGGCATCGGCGTTCTTTGGGGCAAGATGGACCTGCTCAACGCCATGCCGCCCATCTTAACCGGTGGCGAGATGATCGACTCGGTCACCGAGCAGGATGCGGTCTGGGCGCCCGTCCCCGAGAAGTTCGAGGCCGGAACGCAGGACGCCGCCGGCATCTTCGCCACGGGCGCGGCGCTTGACTACCTGGTCAACACGGTAGGCTACGAAAACATCCAGGCACGCGAGCAGGCACTCGTCCACTACCTGATGGGCGAGCTCATGCAGCTCGACTTTGTCCAGATCATCGGCTCCATCTATTGGGATAACCACCATGGCGTCGTCAGCTTTAACGTTAAGGGTATCCACCCGCACGATGTCGCGAGCATCATGGACATGGACGGCGTTTGCATCCGCGCCGGTCACCACTGCGCGCAGCCGCTGCTCACCTGGCTGGGCGTCGAGAACCTCGCCTGCTGCCGCGCCAGCGTGGCCTTCTACAACGACAAGGCCGACATCGACAAGTTCATCGCCGGCCTGCATCACGTTTGGAGCACGTTCAATGGGTAATCTGTACACCTCCACCACGTTTATGGAGCACAACTCGCACCCCGACTACAAGTACGAGATGGACGCGCCCACACACAAGCACGACGGTATCAACCCCAGCTGCGGCGACGAGCTCACCTTGCAGCTGCGTGTCGAGAACAACGTGATCGAGGAGGCCTCCTTTACCGGTCACGGTTGCGCCATCAGCCAAGCCAGCGCCGATATCATGGCCGACCTCATCACCGGCGAGACCGTAGAGGAGGCACGCCGCCTGGCCGGGCTATTCCTGGCTATGATCCGCGGCGAGCAGCTCTCCGAGGAAGACCTGGAAGACTTGGACGAGGCTGCCCAGCTTCAGGACATCTCGCACATGCCCGCCCGCGTCAAGTGCGCCGAGCTCGCCTGGCGCACCCTCGACGGCATGCTCACGGGACAAAATAATCAGTAGTATTTGTCCCAAATCTTAAGAATTTTAATGGCCGAATCGCTTGACAAGAGTGGTTCGGCCATTTTCTATTCCGAGCCCTCAGCCTGAGCATTCACCCGCGCATAAGCGCGCACGATACGAGAGACGGTACTCTTGCTGATTCCCGTATACCGTTCGATCTCGCGCACCGTGTAGCCGACATTGTGCAGGGCGAAAATGATTCCATCTCGCCGCGAGGGCGCTACGGTCTTGAGTTCGTTGAGCGGCACGCCCAGGCGCTTCGCCATCTTGTCGGCAAACGCACGCCGCTCCCACTCTGTCTCATCCATATCGTGAATCACTGGATTGGAACCATCGGGCATCGACAGAGAATAATCCAGAAACCCCTTGGCAGACTCAAAGAGCTCAAGCACACAAGAAGGGTCCGAAAATCCCCTCGTCGTATCGTTGTCATACGCTCTCAGATACTCGGCAAAGCTGCTCCAGGGATAACGCTCGATCAGGGCGATACCCGCCTCCTGCGGATTAGCGTGAACATAGCGAATGGCAGCCATCAGATAACGGTCGGTATCGAGCGAGCGCCGGTCAAAACGGTTCTGGAACAGATGGCCCGTGCGCCCCGTGCGTTTATTGAACCGCCGCGCGTACGTCAAAAGCAGCCGGTGCATCGCCGCGCTCATCGCGTCCTCGTAATCTGCAAGCACCAGATGCACGTGATTGCCCATAAGGCACCAGGCGATAACCGTCACGCCCGCCTCGCGGCAGCACTCGCGCATCAGCTCCAAAAACTCCCACCGGTCTTCATCGCCCTCAAAGATGAGCTGCTTGCCCACACCGCGGGCACAGACATGGTAAAAGCCGGTAACCGTTCTCCAAACGCGCTGCATGGCGCTCCCTTCGCCGGGATCTGATTGCCATCCAATACAGCACGATTGAAGCGTGCCATCAAAACATTCACGCAAAACAATACACTCGCGCGGCCAAAGGCAGTAAACGGGCGGCGAACGGCACCGTTGCAACAGGTCAGACCCCGCAACGCATACAAGAGCTGACCAAAAGCTTGCCCAAGACGAACCCCCTCTACGGAAGTTCGCGACCACAGAACATATAGTTAAACCGTTTCAATTAAAACTTCCGGACTTCTCGCTACGAAAACTGAGCCGTTCGCCGAATATTCCGTGCATTTCGCGGTATTATAGGGGCTGCATGTCATGTCCCTTTCGAAGGGTCGCCCGGCAATCGCCAGCCACGACCCCCAGACGGGACGCCAACACGATAGAGAGGAGAGGCATGCAGTACTCACAGGAAGTGGAGAACATGTGCCCCGTTGCCAAGGGTGCATACCACGGCCCCGCACCCATCCCCGAGGAGGGCAAGTGGGTCCAGGCTAAGGAGATTACCGACATCTCCGGTCTTACGCACGGTGTGGGTTGGTGCGCACCCCAGCAGGGCGCCTGCAAGCTCACGCTGAACGTCAAGGACGGCATCATCGAGGAGGCCCTCGTTGAGACCATCGGCTGCTCGGGCATGACCCACTCTGCCGCCATGGCTTCCGAGATTCTTCCCGGTAAGACCATCCTCGAGGCCCTCAACACCGACCTCGTCTGCGACGCCATCAACGTTGCTATGCGCGAGATCTTCCTGCAGATCGTTTACGGCCGCAGCCAGACCGCGTTCTCCGAGGGCGGCCTGCCCGTGGGCGCCTCCCTCGACGACCTCGGCAAGGGCCTTCGCTCTCAGGTCGGCACCATGTTCGGCACCAAGGCCAAGGGCGCTCGTTACCTCGAGCTCGCTCAGGGCTACGTCACCCGCATGGCTCTCAACGACAAGAACGAGATCATCGCATTCGAGTTCCTGAACCTCGGCAAGTTCACCGACGCCGTCAAGGCCGGCAAGACCCCCGAGGAGGCCATCGCTGGCGCTATGGGCCACTATGGTCAGTGGGAGAACGCTGCCAAGTACATCGACCCGCGCACCGACGAGGAGACTCACTCCGTCGCCAGCGTGTTCCCGGTTCACGAGTAGAAAGGGAGGGAAATAACTATGACTGTTACGTTCGAAGGTTACGAGCGCCGCGCTGACAAGATCAACAAGTGCCTCGCCGACAACGGCATCGCCTCCCTCGAGGAAGCTCTGCAGATCTGCACCGACAAGGGCTTCAACCCGCGTGAGATCGTCAACAACACCCAGTCCATCGCCTTCCAGAACGCCGAGTGGGCCTACACCCTCGGTTGCGCTCTCGCTGTCAAGCGTGGCGCCAAGTCCGCTTCTGAGGCTGCCGCCATCATCGGCGAGGGCATCCAGGCCTTCACCGTTCCCGGCTCCGTCGCCGAGGACCGCAAGGTCGGTCTGGGCCACGGCAACCTGGGCGCTATGCTGCTCTCCGACGACACCGAGTGCTTCGCCTTCCTGGCCGGCCACGAGTCCTTCGCTGCCGCTGAGGGCGCTATCGGTCTGGCTCTGAACGCCAACAAGGCTCGCAAGAAGCCGCTGCGCGTCATCCTCAACGGTCTGGGCAAGGACGCTGCTCAGATCATCGCCCGCATCAACGGCTTCACCTATGTGAAGACCCAGTTCGACTACTACACGGGCGAGCTCAAGGTCGTCGAGACCATCCCCTACTCCGATGGTCCCCGCGCTGCCGTTAACTGCTACGGCTCCGACGACGTCCGCGAGGGCGTTGCCATCATGTGGCACGAGAACGTCGACATCTCGATCACCGGTAACTCCACCAACCCCACGCGCTTCCAGCACCCCGTCGCTGGCACCTACAAGAAGGAGCGCATCGAGGCTGGCAAGAAGTACTTCTCCGTCGCTTCTGGTGGCGGCACTGGCCGTACCCTGCACCCGGACAACATGGGCGCCGGCCCTGCCTCTTACGGCATGACCGACACCATGGGCCGTATGCACTCCGACGCCCAGTTCGCCGGTTCTTCCTCCGTGCCTGCGCACGTCGACATGATGGGTCTCATCGGCATGGGCAACAACCCCATGGTCGGTGCCACCGTCGCCTGCGCTGTCGCCGTCGAGGAGGCCCTCAAGGCCTAATCGCGCCCGCGCGATGCTCATATAGTTGAGCTTTAGAGCCGCTACTTTTCGAGGTAGCGGCTCTTTTTGTTTGCGCTATCGCAGGGTAGCGAATGCCGATATATCAGTTGGGGCGAAATACGAGATGTGACGAGATGAAACGTCAGAGCGTCCATGACGCCCACCTGTCATATGTGCCCTTTACCGATTTGCCGAGTCTTTGCGGCCCCATTACCGATCACCCGTGCGACAATGCGCCGGACGAGAAAGGAATCCGATGGAATCGACTGATGTACTGGTAATTGGATCTGGCATTGCGGGCCTTTGCGCCGCCATCGAAGCGGCGCGCACGGGTGCAACCGTCGCTGTGGCAAGCGCCGGCAAGACTATGAGTGGATCGAGTTTCTTCCCCGGAACCTGGGGCTTGGGGCTTATCGGACCCGTTAACGAAGACGACGAACAAGACCTCATCGATACCATCCAGACCGTTGGTGGCGGCGTCGCCGACCCCGAGCTTGTCCAGACGTTTGTCCACAGCATTCCCCAAGCAATTGAATGGCTCGAGCAAGACCTAGGCGTTGAGCTCCAGCGTCCGCAAAGCGCTGAGAGCGCCCAGCAAAAGCAATTTATCCCCTGTTTTGACCACAAGACGCGCATGTGGCGCGGCCTCACCCGTAAGCCCCTTGAGGACGCTCTGACGACCCGGATCGAGTCGCTCGGCATTCGCCTGCTCCCCCGCCATGAGCTTATCGACCTTGTTGAGAACACGAACGGCAGAATCACCGGAACCGTGCTCTACGACCTTACCGAAAATCGAATCGTGCCCTTTGCTGCCAAGGCCACGATCATCGCAGCCGGTGGCACAGGCGGCCTGTTCGAGCGCAGCCTTACGTCGGCTGATGTGCTCAGCTCCTCGCAGGCCATCGCACTGGCGCACGGCGCATCGCTTACTAATATAGAATTCATGCAGATGATGCCCGGCTTCATCGAGCCCAAGCGCAACCTGGTCTTCAACGAGAAAACCTGGCGCTACGTACATGTAGACCAGCCGGTCGATATTGCCGACGGCAAGCTAAACGATCTGCTTGAGCAGCGCTCTGGATATGGTCCTTTCACCTCGCGCTTGGCCTCCCGCGCCATCGACCTCGTCATAGATCAGGCAGGTGCAGAGGGCCTGGCGCTCCACTACGACTTCCCCCGCGAGGACATCCCCGAGTTTGTGCAGACCTTTGCCACCTGGCTGCAAGACGAGCACGGCATCGCGCCGACCGACGAGATGCGCGTGGCGATGTATGCCCACGCCGCCAACGGCGGTATCAAAATCGACAAGACCGCGTACGCAGGCGTTGAGGGCCTCTACGCCTGCGGTGAGGCAACAGGCGGCATGCACGGCGCCGACCGCATCGGCGGCTTGTCGAGTGCCAATGGCATCGTGTTCGGGCGCATTGCGGGCGCATCGGCAGCCCAAGCAGCGCTGGACGCTCCTGAGGCGGCCGCACCGATGGATATCGCCCTCCCCCAGCATGGCATAGCTACAGCAGACGCCGAGCGCCTGACCCGCTGCCTCAAACGCACAATGAGTACCTACTGCATGATCAACAGGACCGAAGCGGGTCTATCCAAGGCCCTGCAACAGCTTGAAAGCCTGCAAGACGACGCAACGGCGCTGAGCAAGCCACACGCCAATGACAGCGAAATCGCAGCCCTCGCCCGCCTGCAATCGCAGATTCAACTAGCACAGGAAATGGTCAAAGCCATGCGCAAGCGAACCGAAAGTCTCGGATCGCACTATCGAGCGAATTAAACTGGACACCTATCTAAAGCAAAACACAACTAATCGATATCTATGGGCCCCGTGAACTCGAAGTGGCACGGGGCCCATTCGTGTCCGCACGGCAGCGTATCCTAATTCTGAATACAGAGCGGGCAAAGCCCGCATAGACAATAGGCCAGCGAGGAGGAGATATGGACAGTAGAGATATCGAGAAGTGGCGTGTCAAACTTGATAGCTACGCCAATGTGGAAGACGGCGTTGAGTATTGGCTCGCACGCGATTTAATGGAACCCATGGGGTACACTCGATGGGAGAACTTTGCCGAAGTTGTTAAGAGGGCAAAAGTCTCGTGCGAAACAAACAAAACTCCAGTTGATTCCCATTTTCGTGACAGCACGAAAATGGTAACTGCCGGTGTCGCCGCTCGCGCGGTTAAAGACTACAAACTTACGCGCTATGCATGCTATTTAATCGCCCAGAACGGAGATTCAAACAAGCAAGAAATCGCGCTCGCACAGGCGTACTTCGCCGTGCAGACGCGCCGCCAAGAGCTCATAGAGCAGCGCTTCGCAGAGATTCAGCGCTTGCAGGCGCGCCACTCGCTATCTGATTCAGAGAAACAGCTCTCGGGTATTGCGTTCAAACGCGGCGTGGACTCCAAAGGATTCGCGATCATCAAGTCGAAGGGCGATGAAGCGTTATTCGGCGGCAGAAGCACGGCGGAAATGAAGCAACAGCTCGGCGTATCCAAGAGCTCGGCATTGGCGGACAGGCTAGCCGATGTTCTCATCAAAGCAAAGGACCTTACGAACTCGATGACGGCCTTCAACGCCGAGGAACACGACCTGTACGGTCTGGACCAGATCAAGCAAGAGCACGTCGAGAACAACACAAGCGTGCGTGGCAGCCTCATCGACCGCGGAATTGTACCCGAGAACCTACCGCCTGCCGAAGATACAAAGAAGCTCGAACGTCGCGTGAAAGCAGACGAGAAAAAGCTCAAGGAGGGTACAGACGGATTCACCGACCCCCAGGGCAGGCTCGACTTGTAAAGCGTCTGCGCCCTTACGGGTTCGGCCCCATGCGAGGTTAATAAAAAAGACGGCCAACTTTCGCTGACCGTCTTAACATGCTTTGGTGGGCCGTCAGGGGGTCGAACCCTGGACCTTGGGATTAAGAGTCCCCTGCTCTACCAACTGAGCTAACGACCCAAAGCTAAAGTCCGTGTTGGCGGACTTTAGAGGAGATATCGTGTGGTGGGCCGTCAGGGGGTCGAACCCTGGACCTTGGGATTAAGAGTCCCCTGCTCTACCAACTGAGCTAACGACCCGATATCAACACGAAGCAAGAACTGGGGTGGGTAAAGGGACTCGAACCCTCGACCTACGGGACCACAACCCGTCGCTCTAGCCAACTGAGCTACACCCACCGTGTCCTGTGCGCTTCGCGCTCGACTATTATTGCAAGGAACGCCACGCGATGCAAGCCCCAATTTTCAAGAATTTTGAAAAGAGTTTTTCGAGGCCGTTTCGAGCAAATCCCACCGGTTCCATAGGAGTAAACTTGCTCCACCCAATGCTCGAAAGGATAGGCATGAAAGAACTCTCCAACCGCACGGCGGCGTTTACCGATTCGGTCATCCGCCGCATGACGCGCATCTCCAACAAGTATGGTGCCGTCAACCTGTCGCAGGGCTTCCCCGACTTTGATCCCCCGGCGCAGCTGCTCGATAGCCTCAGCACCATCGCCACCGATCCCAAGCCGCTCTATCACCAGTACTCCATCACCTGGGGCTCCCAAGCCATGCGTGAGGCGCTTGCCGCCAAGCAGGAGCATTTTATGGGCATGCCGGTGAACCCCAACGAGAATATCGTAGTCACTTGCGGCTCCACCGAGGCCATGATGGCCGCCATGATGACGGTCACAAACCCCGGCGACAAGGTCGTCATCTTCTCGCCATTCTACGAGAACTACGGCGCCGACACGATCCTCTCGGGTGCCGAGCCCATCTACGTGCCGCTTAACCCACCTGCGTTCGACTTTGACCGCGAGACACTCGAGGCGGCCTTCCGCGACAACGATCCCAAGGCCATCGTCCTGTGCAACCCTTCCAACCCCTGCGGCAAGGTCTTTACGCGCGAGGAGCTCACCTTTATCGCCGACCTCTGCAAACAGTACGACGCCTACTGCATTACCGACGAGGTATACGAGCACATCGTCTACGCGCCCCACGAGCACGTCTATATGGCCACGCTGCCCGGCATGTTCGATCGAACCATCAGCTGCAGCTCGCTGTCCAAGACCTACTCCATCACCGGCTGGCGCCTAGGCTACACCATCGCTCCCGCCGAAATCACCGAGCGCATCAAAAAGGTCCACGACTTCCTCACCGTAGGCGCCGCCGCTCCCCTGCAAGAGGCCGTCGTCACCGCCCTCAACTTCGACGACAGTTATTACCAGGAGGTCCTCGACCTCTACACCGCCAAGCGCGACCTATTCTGTCAGGGACTCGACAGCATCGGCCTCACGCACAACGTGCCGCAGGGCGCCTACTACGTGATGATGGATATCTCGGAGTTTGGCTATAACAGCGACCTCGACTTCTGCGAGGATTTGGCCTCCAAGGTGGGCGTGGGCGCCGTGCCTGGCTCGAGCTTCTTCCGCGAGCCCGTCAACCATCTGATTCGTTTCCACTTTGCCAAACGAGACGAGACGCTTAACGCGGCACTGGAGAACCTCAAGTCTCTGCGTGATAAAATCGAACCGCGCGGGTAAGGACGGTCAGTAACTAAAGGCACTAAAGAAACCTCGTGAACCCGTTGTGAACTGCGCCCCAATTCTTGGACGGGCTAATAAGCGGCCTACGCCGCACATA
>URDI01000053.1:0-12814 GCA_900546475.1 uncultured Collinsella sp. | reverse complement strand
GGCCTTCTCGCCGTTCGAGAGCGTTTCTCCGCCTTCAGGGCGATCGATTTTTTTAGGTAGGCGTTCTCCGCCTCGAGCCTCTTGATCCTGCGCTCGAGCTCTTGCTCGCGCGTCGTCTCCCCGGACGGGGAGCCGGACCCCCTCGGCCTCCCCCTGGGCTTTGGCCTGAGCGCCTCCGGGCCCTCCTCCCTGTAGGCCTTCAGCCATTTCTTGAAAGGGCTTGGCGAGGCTATCCCGAACTTCTCCATGGCCTCGGGCTTCGTCATGCCCTCGTCGACGACCGCCCTGACGGCGGCCAGCTTCGTCTCGAACGAATAGGCGGTGTGTTTCTTTCCCATCATGGCCAGAACCTCGATACCAGCAGACCTGTAGGTGCACAGCCATTCTCTCACGGTTTCCTCCGGCATCCCGAGAAGGGCCGCGATCGCCGCGCGGCCGTGCCCCTCGTCGTGCAGCTCTGCCGCTCGCAGCCTCATCCCGACGTCGTACAAAGCGTTTCCAGCCATAAAAAAGCCTCCCATTTCTTGTGTCCAAGAAATGGGAGGCAGTTCATCGTCCGCTTTCCGGGGGCTTTTTGTTGTTGCGCGCATCCACGCACATATTCAAAACCTCTCGCACAGATAAAATCAGATTTCCAATTGCCTGGCAGCTCTATATGACCCTGTTTTTGGGTACATTGTTGTCCCGATATTGAGCTTGGGGGATATATGAAAGATGAGACGAGGAGCCAAGAGGACTCGGCCCAAGATGCAGAGGCATGTGCCGAGGCCCTGGAGAGCCTAGACCGAGTTTCGCTTGGCGAGATTGCGTTTGACGATTCGGGCGTTGACGTGCAGGATGAGCCGGAAGCCGAGGCGCAGTCCGATGATCAGGATGCAGACGATGTTGAGCCTGCCGAAGATGAGGCAGATCACGAAGACACCGAAAGCGAGGCCGGCAACCAGCCCGAATCCGACACGGGCGAGGAAACCGTCTTGCTCAACAGCTTGCCAGCCGAGGATTCGCTGACCCGTGAGCTCCCTGGCCTAGGTTCCGCACCAGCCGTGGACGAGACCATCGCCATGGGCGATATTCCCCTGCCGTCCGTTCCCTCGGCACGCGAAGCCGAGGTTCGTCATCGTAAGATGTCGCCCAAGCGCCGCAACCTAATGGTTGCCGGCGTTGTGGCCGTCGCGCTCGTCGCCGGCGGTGCAGGCTATGCTGCCTGGAACGGATATCAGCAAGAGCAGGCTGCCGCTGTCGCCGCCAATGCCCACACGATGATGTCAGTGCAGATTGGCGTGCATGCCGCTGGCCTCGACTGTTCCACTGGCTCCAAGATTCCCGTACAGGTGAGTGGGCAGGATTCTGACGCCTCCTCCGTGAGCGAAACGCTCTATGTTGACGAGCACGGCCGCGGCATCAAACTGCTGCCCGGCGATTACACGCTCTCCATCGCCGCCTCCCCCATCGCGGCCGACGGCACCATCTATACCGTCCCGACCACCAAGACGCAGGTCACCGTTAAGAGCGATGGACAGGATTTAAGTGCCCAGGCTACCTTTAAGCTCAAGGTGCCTTCGGCCGACACGGTAACCGACGACCAGATCGATGCCGCCGCCAAATATGCCGAGGAGGGCGGTTGTAGCTCTGCCGCGGCCGCCAAGATACTTCAGCAGGCGGCAACCGCTCGCCGTGATGCCGCCGCCAACGCCGTGAGCGCAAGCGAGGCGCAGGCAGCCCGCGACGCCGATGCTCGGCATAAGGCAACGAACCTGTATCAGCTCGATATTCCCGTTGAGTGGTACGGCAAAGTCGCAACTTGGCAAAACGGCAGCACGCTATGCATCTATCTTGCCGGCGACAGCAATACGCCGATTGTGACGCTCGTCGCGGTGCGCGACGGCGAGAGCTTTACGCCCGATGAGGGCGATACGGTTTTGGGCACGGCAAACCTTGGTAACGGCTACACAGTCTACGCCAGCGGCCCCGTCTATCCGTATGTGGTGCCCCAGACCATCAACGGGCGGACGCAGAATCCCGTGTCGACCTACCCCATGGACACGGCCATTGAGCTTGTCGAGCTCACGACCGGCAACCGCTACACCTACAGCCAGATTAAGAACGTGCTGGTCGGCAAAGACGGCAATGCCGACGCTGCCACCAAGCTCGAGTGCGACTACCTCGCCCAGATTCTGCTGCCGAGCATCAAGGCCCAGGACTAGCCGGGCGCATCATGGTGCTCCCCAACCGTGATGAAGGGGCCAGGAGGTCCTGGCCCCACAGATCCGTAGATGATTAGGCAAGGAGCCACTTCCATGCGGGAACAACGTGTACCACACCGTGCTCGCATGGAATATCGGCCTGCTCATCCATGGTAACGATTGCCGACTCACCAAGATCGAACTGGGCCATCGAGGCATCAAGCGCGGCAATTTCGCGCTCGCGCGTTTTCTCACTTGCCATCTCCACACTAACCTGGATCAGGCTATAAGCCCGCATGAGAAGTGCGTCCCCAGCCACAAAGTCCACCTCATGGCTTTTGCTCTTCTCTTTGATCAGCAGGCGGCAGACCGATCCGATCCTCACCGCGGGAGTCCTTCTTCTTAGCGCGTTGAACACTGCGGTCTCGAGCCTCTGGCCCTGGTCCAATGCCGATGCGGGAGAGAATGCTCCAAACATCGCGGGATCGACAGCGTAGACCTTAGACGCAGACCGCATGTTATTTGCCAGTGAACGCGTGAACTCCGGCACGGAGAACAGCAGGTAGGCATCCTCATAATACTCAAGTAAGTCGCTGAGCGAATTACGACTGACGGGTATCTGCCTGCTCTTGAACTCGTTGTACACTTTGTTCACCGACAGCTCTCGTCCCGAAGATGCCATACACCGCGTTAGGAACAGCGATGCCAGGCGAGGGTTCTTGACGTCGTAACGCTCAACGACGTCCATAGCGACCGTTCGCGAAGCATATTCCTGTAGCAGCTGAATCGCGTCTGCGGGCGTCTGCTCAAGCGTCGCGATGAATCCCCCTCGTTCAAGATATCCGATCAGATGATGTCGAAGCAGCGCTGCATCGCTTGGGGAAAAGGTCGCATCTGGCTCGAAAACGCTCCCCGTCTTATATCGAACGTATTCCGAAAAGCTCAACGGAAAAAGCTCTCGTATAAGAGAACGACCCCTGAATTCGCTCTTAAGTTCTGAGGACAGCATCTTAGAAGAAGATCCCGTCACATAGACGGTCGCTTTCTCCGTATCGACTACACGCCGCAAAAACGCACCCCATTCGGGAATTTCCTGGATCTCGTCAAAGAAAATGTAAGCGCCCTCGGTTCGAGCAGCAGGATGCAGCGCATAGAACGTGTCGAGCACGTCCGCCAGCAGCGATGGCTCATACGGGCGCAAGCGCTCGTCCTCAAAATTAAAGTAAAGCATCCGGTCAAGCTCGACGCCCCGGCCCCGAAGCCGCAGCATCTCCTGATACAGGCGATACGTCTTTCCACAACGGCGGGCCCCCACAACCACATTTACGATGTTGTCGCGCTTTGGCTCCTGTGGGTTTCCCAGATCAAGGTCTCGCTCAAAGACCTGTGGAACCCCCTGCTGTTCAAAGTCCTTTATTTTCTGGGCGATCAAGTCGTTGAATGCCATGATTCTCCAATCTTGCTCTCTAGCTAATCAAAATTATACTGATTCTTGATTAGTAAAAGAGCAAGATTACGTGCAACTTGATTAATGGAGAATCAAGTTTTACTGTTGCCGAGCATCAAGGTCCAAGACTAGCAGCCCACGACGCCCAAATTAGCTACTTAACGCCAGGGGTCGGCCTCGAACATCGGCTCGCGCTCGGGGCGGCGATCGCTGTAGGGATCGTAGCCGTCGTCGTCCTCGTTCTCGGCACGGATGTAGGGGTCGCGCGGCTTGGGTGCCGGCTTAGGCGCAGGCTTGGGTGCGGCGGGTGCGGCATCGGTCGCCGGCGTGTTCGTCTTATTCTTGTCTATCATCTGCATATCTCCTCGCCATGTACTCATGCTCAACATCATCGATTGTCGCACGAAAAAGGGCGGCGGACCCATTGGATCCGCCGCCCTTGGCGTTTAGAGACGGCTGGTAGATTTTAAGGCATGTCCCGAAAATCTACTCGGCGTCGGGGACCTCGTAGGTGGCCGTCGGCGTGTTGTCGCACACGACGGTAAAGCCGCCGTCCTTGTCGACATCGACCGTCACCTGATCGCCCTCGCGCACCGTGCCGTCGATGATAGCGGCTGCGATCGCATCCACGACCTCGCGCTGGACCAGACGCTTGAGCGGACGGGCGCCAAAGACCGGGTCCAGGCCGCCCACGGCAAGCATCTGCTTGGCCGCCGGGGTGATGGCAAGCGTCATGCGCTCCTTGGCCAGACGTGCGCGGACATCGGCGAGCTGGATATCGACGATCTTTTCGATCTGCGCCATACCGAGCGGATGGAACACAACGATATCGTCGATACGGTTGAGGAACTCGGGGCGGAAGGTCTGAGCCATGGCCGCGTCGACCTGGTGGCGCATCTCTTCCTCGTCCTTGCCCGAAAGATCGGCGATGGCCTTAGAGCCCACGTTGCTCGTCATGATGATAATCGTGTTCTTGAAGGACACTTGGCGACCCTGGCCATCGGTTAGACGGCCATCGTCGAGCACCTGCAGCAGCACGTTAAAGACATCCGGGTGAGCTTTCTCCATCTCGTCGAGCAAGATCACGGAGTACGGACGACGGCGCACGGCCTCGGTGAGCTGGCCGCCCTCGTCGTAGCCCACGTATCCCGGAGGCGCACCGATCAGACGCTGGACGCTGAACTTCTCCATGTACTCGGACATGTCGATACGCACGAGCGCGCGCTCGTCGTCAAACAGGCACTCGGCCAGCGCCTTGGCGAGCTCGGTCTTGCCCACGCCGGTGGGGCCCAGGAAGAAGAAGCTGCCGATGGGCTTGTCCGGATCGGAGAGTCCCGCGCGGCTGCGGCGCACGGCCGCGGCGACGGCAGACACGGCCTCGTCCTGGCCGATAACGCGCTTGTGCAGCTCGCCCTCCAGGCCTTTCAGCTTGTCGAGCTCGCCCTGCATCATCTTGGAGACGGGCACGCCGGTCCAGGCGCTCACGACCTCGGCGATCTCGTCGGAGGTCACCTGCTCGTTGAGGCCCTCGCCGTTCTGCTCCTTTTGCGCCTCGAGCGCGGCCTCGGAATCCTGAATCTGCTGCTGCAGACCCGGAATCACGGAGTAGCGCAGCTCGGACGCGCGGCCCAGATCGCCGTTGCGCGTCGCGCGTTCCTCTTCGATCTTGGCCTCATCGAGCTGGCCTTTGAGCTCCTGAACATGATCGATGGCGTTCTTTTGGTTGAGCCATCCGGCCTTTTGCACGTTGAGCTTTTCCTGGACCTCGGCAATCTCCTGGCGCAGGGCGTCCAGACGCTCCTTGGAGGCATCGTCGGTCTCCTTCATGAGCGCCTGCTCCTCGATCTGCAGCTGGGTGAGCTGGCGCGTGGTGGCGTCGATCTCGACCGGCATGCTGTCGAGCTCCATGCGCAGGCGGCTTGCGGCCTCATCGACCAGGTCGATGGCCTTGTCGGGCAGGAAACGATCGGCGATGTAGCGATCGGAGAGGTCGGCGGCGGCCACGAGCGCGCTATCGGTGATGTGCACGCCGTGGAAAATCTCGTACTTCTCCTTGAGGCCACGCAGGATGGAGATGGTGTCCTCGACGGTAGGCTCGCTCACCATAACGGTCTGGAAACGACGGGCGAGCGCCGCGTCCTTCTCGATGTACTTGCGGTACTCGTCGAGCGTGGTCGCGCCGATCGCGTGCAGGTCGCCACGGGCGAGCGCAGGCTTGAGGATGTTGCCGGCGTCCATGGAGCCCTCGGTGGCACCCGCGCCCACAATGGTGTGGAGCTCATCGATGAACAGGATGACCTTACCTTCCGATTTTTGCACTTCCTTGAGCACGGCCTTCAAGCGGTCCTCGAACTCGCCGCGGTACTTGGCGCCGGCGACCAGCGCGCTCATGTCGAGCTCGATGAGGTCGCGGTCGCGCAGGGTGCTCGGCACGTCGCCGGCCACGATACGCTGGGCGATGCCCTCGACGATGGCCGTCTTGCCGACGCCCGGCTCGCCGATGAGCACGGGGTTGTTCTTGGTGCGGCGGGACAGAACCTGGATGGTACGGCGAATCTCGTCGGTACGACCGATGACCGGGTCGAGCTTGCCGGCACGGGCGAGGTCGCAGATGTTGCGGCCGTACTGCTCCAGCGCTTCAAACTGGGTCTTGTCCTCGGCAGACGTCACGCGGTCATCGCCGCGCAGCTCCTCGTAGACCTGCTCGATACGCTCCTTGGTAACGCCGGCGTCGCGCAGTACGCGGCCCGCCTCGCCCTTGTCCTCGGCAAGCGCCATCAGCAGATGCTCGGTCACCACAAAGCTGTCGCCCATCTTGGTGGCCTTCTTCTCGGCCTTTTCGATCACGCGGACGAGCTCGTTGGAAAGACCCATCTGCTGGCCTTCGCCCGAAACCTTGGGCGCGCGGTCGATGGCGTCCTGGGCGGAGCGCGCAAGCTGGGCCGGGTCGGCACCGATGCGTTCGATGATCACGGAGATATTGCGCTCGCCGGTACCGAGCAAGGCAGACAGCAGGTGAATCGGCTCCACCGCGCCGGCCTGCGCATCGGCAGCCGTGCTCATGGCGGTCTGCAACGCCTCGCGCGACGTCATTGCTAGCTTATCGATTCTCATGGAATCACCTCTCTTGGGGCGGCCGCTCTACGGGGCGGCTTCACGTTGTTCGAGAAGTATTGTTGCCAGGTTTGTACGATCTTATACACAAATCTAAGTCTCTATATATAAGATTTTCTGAGTGATTGAGAGATAGGGAGCAGGCACGCTCACCCGCTACGGCCTCGTCCCCTTACTATCTCAATCTGTAACATCTAGCGGCTGTTTATGGCTCTAGATGTTACAGATCGAGACGAAATGACCAGCGGCACCCGTTTGTCTCAATCTGTAACATCTACTCGGCAAATAGAGCTCTACCTGTTACAGATTGAGACAAACAAAAGACACCCGAATCGAAAATCTAAATCTGTAACACCAGGCCCACTTTTAGCGGCCAAGATGTTACAGATCGAGACAGACCGAAAACCACCACAAAGAGGACAGGCACCTTTGTGGTGGTCGCGGTCTCTACTCCTTCGCCGAACCCGTACTTCCCGATTCGACGGTCCAGGGCATCTCATCCTCGAACAGCCATGTACGGGCAGACCCACTATCGCGTGCAGTCTGCGGGTCAGGCAAGCAGGTCTGTTTATAGGCATCTTGGATACACTGACCCATAAAATCGTTGAGCTCGGTCTGGTCGCCCTCCATGACATAGGCGACATCGCCGTCCATGATGTAGATGCCCGGACCCTCATTGCCCTCGTAGCCCGGATCGTACGAGACATCACATAACTTTGCGCCGTTTGCAGTGTCCAGCTCGATGGAAGAGTGGCATCCGCCAACCATGTCGTTCGCTTTTGCCCGATAGGACGCATGTCCGTACCAACGCTTAAATGTTTTGCCCTTGAGTCGCTCGGACGCCCTATCGATCAGGCTTGTATCCGTGGTATAGCGCATGGCCCCAAGCTGAATACGCGGATAATTGCTAATACCCAGCACAGCCGGCTGCTCATCAAAATCAACGGTAATGGTCTCGGGCTTGTCGTCGCCGGTCAGAAGTTCGACAGATTGAGTCACAGGCTTGACCACCGGCTCCGTCACCGCAGCAGGTAGAAACGCCATGCCGACAGTGCCCATGCCAACCACGGTAATCGCAAGCGCCAAAACAATCAATCCAATACGGGCAGGACTTCTCACAGCAAAGCACCTCGCAACGCAAACCTTCGCTACCTGCACTAATGATATCGCCAGCCAGCACTATTACCAAAAGAAGCCGCGCCCTCCTCACCACCACAAAGGGGACAGGCACCTTTGTGGTGGTTTTAGACGCTAACGGTCGACCATCTCGCGCCATGAGATTAAACTTGAATTGTTCTCTGAACATATCCATTTCTGCCTATCCTCAACAGATCTTTGTCTCGAGGAGCGCATATGAAGCCGTCTCATTCCACCGGTCGCAACGTCATTACCATTTTCGCCATACCCATCGCGATGTTCTTCTTTATCGTCGTCACGCCCTTTTCCCTCGGTATCGCCTCGCCCTTCGACTTATGCGGAATGGTCGACGCCGGCTCGCGTGCCACCTCGCTCTCCTTTATCTGTCGCGGCGTGTTTTACGAAGATGGAATTCCCACCGGAATTTGGCGGTCAAAGTTGCCACTGCTCGGTCAGATCGACGGATGCTCCCCCTATTTCTGCCTTGGACCTCAGGCGCTAAACTATCTAATCGACGACCAGCCACTCGACTCCATCACCCTCGCCTACGACTACGCACCAAACACCGATGAGCGCCACATGAACCAAGTCCTCGACAAGATGCTTGGACAGTGCGGGCTCACCGAGGAGGCCGGTCGAACCATCTATAGCAACCAGAAATTAAAGCGAACAGAACTCCGCCGTGTCGGAAAAATCAAAGGGCGAAACGGGGCCGCCTACTGGGATGCCTGGGCAACACGCGACAAGGGCGAATTCGGACACAGCACCTATATGGTCACTGTCTACACCAAAGACGGAATTAAGGACAATGTTGACGATTTCGCGTCATCCAAACTCGGCATCCCCAAAACAACCAAACCCGTCAACCCGGATGAAATCCTGTAGGGACATTTATTGAACTGTCCCTCAACGAGCGCGGCAATATCGAGCTCGCCCCACCACCACAAAGGCGCTTGTCCCCTTTGTGGCGGTTTTCGACAAAAAGAAGCCGCCCCATTAAGAGAAGCGGCTTCAAGCAAGTCTATTTTTGGCGCCCCTCAAGACCCAACGAGAACGCAGAAATGTAGCCCGGGGCTTACCCTTTCCCGAACGCGACCCTCGCGAAGCGCGTGAGCGAGCGGGAAAGGGTAAGCCCCGGGCGGACAATTAAGTGCGTTACTCGGCAGCGGCCTTGAACTTGTTGTAGTTGATCAGGCAGCCGGCCTTGACGATGGCACGCTCCTCGGCCGTCATATCGGCAATATAGAGCTCAATCTGCTCGACCGCACCATCGGCGCGCACCACGTAGGCGGCGATGTCCTTTAGGTCGCCGTCGAGCGCGGCGCGGATACCCGGCACAAAGACGTAGTCGCCCACCTCAAAGTTGGGCTCGGCCTCCATCTGAAAGGGCACCATGCCCCAGTTCATCACGTTGGAGCGATAACGCTTGGTGGCGTACTCGTGGACGATGTTGGCCAGGCCGCCGATCACGCGCTGGCAGCTCGCGGCCTGCTCGCGAGCAGAACCGTCACCGGGCTTCTTGGCATAGAGCATGGAGCCGTACTCGGTCGCCTTGGCATCGGCCGCGACACCCGCGCCGGCCAGTGACTCAAACACGCCGGCAAGCTCGGTATCGAGCGCGGCCAGGTCGCCTGCGGCCTCGCCGGCCACGCGGCGCTTTTCTACCGCGTCAACCTCCTTGGAACGGCCCACGTAGGCCGGGTCGCGGCGGCTCAGCGTAAACTCGGCCAGGCCCAGCGGGTTGGAGCGGAAGGAGCTCGTCTCGCCCGAGGGAATGAGCTCGTCGGTCGTAGTGACCGGGTCCATGATCTTGGAGCAAACCTTGAGCAGGATATCGTCGCCGAGCGGCTCCATCGCGGGCCACGGCTTGATGTTGGGGCCCTCGACCAGCTCGTCGGCGGGCTCAGCCTTGCCAAAGCCCCAGTACACGCGCTTCTTGTAGGGAGCGTCGTCGAAGGTGTACTCGCAGGCCTCGTCCCAAGTCTCCTCGGGTAGGTCGGTCGCCGGCGTCAGGACGCCGCCGTTGGCAGCCGTCGCCGCAATGGAGCGAGCGTCCATCAGAGCCACGGCGCTCAACTGGCCATTGCCCGGCTTGGAGCCCTCACGGTTGGGGAAATTGCGCGTGGTGTGGCGGATGGACAGGCCGTTGTTGGCAGGCGTGTCGCCGGCGCCAAAGCACGGGCCGCAGAACGCCGTGCGCACGATCGCACCGGCCTCCATAAGGTCGTAGATATAGCCGCGACGCGTGAGTTCGAGCGCCACGGGCTGGCTCGTGGGATAGACCGACAGCGAGAACTCGCCGCAGCCGGTGTTGGCGCCCTTGAGCACGCGGGCAGCCTGGACCACGGAGTCGTAGTTGCCGCCCGAGCAGCCGGCGATAACGCCCTGCTGCACGCGCAGTTTGCCGTCGACGATCTTGTCGAGCAGGCTAAAGTGTGTCTTGCCCTCGCCGATCTTGGCGGCCTCGAGCTCGACCTCGTGCAGGATGTCCTCGAGGTTCTCATTGAGCTCGTCGATCTCAAAGCCGTTGGAAGGATGGAACGGCAGCGCGATCATGGGCTTGATGCTCGACAAGTCGACCTCGACGCAGCCGTCGTAGTAGGCGACATCGGCGGGCTTGAGCTCGCGGTAGTCGTCGCCGCGGCCGTGCATGGTCAGGAATGCGTGCGTGTCCTCGTCGGTGGCCCAGATGCTCGACAGGCAGGTGGTCTCGGTGGTCATGACGTCGACGCCGTTGCGGTAGTCGGTCGTCATGCTCGAGATGCCGGGGCCCACGAACTCCATGACCTTGTTCTTAACGTAGCCCTTGGCAAAGACGGCGCGGATGATGGCGAGCGCCACGTCGTGCGGGCCGACGCCGGGGCGCGGGGCACCCGTGAGGTAGATGGCAACGACGCCGGGATAGGCGACATCGTAGGTGTCGCGCAGCAACTGCTTGGCCAGCTCGCCGCCGCCCTCACCCACGGCCATGGTGCCTAGGGCGCCGTAGCGGGTGTGCGAGTCGGAACCCAGGATCATCTTGCCGCAACCGGCAAAGTTCTCACGCATAAAGGAGTGGATAACGGCGATGTGCGGCGGGACGAAGATGCCGCCGTACTTCTTGGCCGCGGAGAGGCCAAAGACGTGGTCGTCCTCGTTGATGGTGCCGCCCACGGCGCACAGCGAGTTATGGCAGTTGGTGAGCACGTAGGGCAGCGGGAACTGCTCCATGCCCGAGGCACGCGCCGTCTGGATGATGCCGACAAAGGTGATGTCGTGGCTCGCCATGGCGTCGAAGCGAATCTTGAGCGCCTCGGGGTCGCCGGACGTATTGTGTGCCTGGAGGATCGAATACGCGATGGTTCCGCGTTTGGCATCCTCGGGCGCCTGCGTAATGCCGCGCTCGGCAGCCTCGGCCGCAGGCACGACCTCGCTGCCGCCGCGCAGGTAGATGCCGTCCTCGTACAGCTTGACCATACTGTCTCCCACTCTGCCCAAAAGATTTGGGCGCATAGCATACATTCGTTCAATATCGTGCCATAGAACGGTTGCGAGTTGGTTACGAATCTGCACGTTCACTTTATCTAGGTAAAGTAAAGGACGTGCCGGTCGAGGGCCGGAAGATTTTGTGCAAGAGCGTCCCTTTCGACTAGTCATTTAAGAACGTCCCCAATGACTACCGTGCCGCACTCCGGCAACGCCGATGTTTTGGCGCGGATAGCGAAAGCCCACCAGAGCGAGCAAGGTGACGTGAAAGAGGAGGGAAGCGTACTTCGGTACGCGACCGACGATTGAACGTCAGATTGCCGCTCTGGCGGGCTTGCAGCGTCGAGCCGTTACGCGGTTTGGTAAAACCGCGTAACTATAGGTCTCCGCCGGCGCCCAGTAGCTTGCGCATGACTTGCTCGGGGTTAACCGAGCCATCGCGCGGGGCCAGGGCGGTGATCTTCTTCTGCATCTTGTACTCGTGCAGCTCATCCTCGAGCTGGCGCACGCGAGCGCGGAGCTTCTCGTTCTCGCGCTCGCGCTCCTCGGCACGCTCCTTCATATCGAGAATGCGCACCACGCCGGCGAGGTTGATACCCTCGTCAGTCAGCTGGTTGATGAGCTCCAGACGCTCGATATCGGCACGCGAATACAGGCGCGTGTTACCGCCCGAGCGCTGGGGGTTCACCAGGCCCTTAGACTCGTAGACGCGCAGAGTCTGCGGATGCATGCCGGTCAACTCGGCCGCCACGCTGATCATGTACAGCGGTTTGTTCCTATTGTCCTCGGCCATGCTACCTGACCCCTTTCCGTCTCGTTATCGTCCATCATAAGCCCGCGGGCGCGGGCGCGCGCCGCGACCTTCCTAGTACGTCGCCTTGTAACGGTTGACCTTCTCGCGATAGTCGCGCGTGTCGGCCTCGCGCAGCTTGGTCATGGCATCGCGCTCGTCATCGGATAGGTTCGTGGGGACCTGCACCTTGATCTCGACGAGCAGCGCGCCCGTACGGCCACGGTGCTTAACGTCGGGCGCTCCCATCTCCTTAAAGCGGAACTTCTTGCCCGTCTGAGTACCCGCGGGCACTTTCAAACGGACCGTCGCACCGCCGGGTGTGGGCACGTCCACCGTGCAGCCGAGCGCCGCCTCGTAGACCGAGACCGGTACCTCCATGGTCACGTCGGCGCCTTTGCGCTTGAACAGCGGGTGCTCCTCCACATGCGTGGTCACGACCAGGTCGCCGCGCTCGCCACCCGCAACGCCATACTCGCCGCGACGCTTGTAGCGTAGCTTGCCGCCATCGACCGCGCCCGCGGGCACCGAGACCGTGATGGTCTGCTGCTCGCCTGTCGAGGGAATGCGATAGGTGACCTTGTGCGTCACGCCGCGAAACGCGTCCTCGGCCGTCACATCGACGGTCAGCGATAGGTCGCCGCCCTTGCGAGCGCGGCTGCGACCCGCGCCGGCACC